>CACHSH010000001.1 GCA_902582475.1 uncultured Pelagibacteraceae bacterium
TTTTTTTAAATAAATTAATTATTTTTTTATCTTGAGGGAGATAAGCAAAATCATCTTTGTTTTGTAAAGAAAAAATTTTAAATTTAGCATCAATATAATTTTTAAAATTACCATGCCAGTCCAAGTGATCTTTTGAAATATTTATTAAAATAGCGTGATTTGGTCTAGTATATTTCGAATACTCTAGTTGAAATGAGGACATTTCAATAACAATTACTGTTCTCCTTTGTTTTCCCAAATTATAACTAAGAATTGGTTTTCCGATATTTCCAACAGTAATTGCATTTATTCCAGAAGACTTTAAAACTTTTTGAATAATACTGCAGGTAGTTGATTTACCATTTGTTCCTGTAACAACTATTGATTTAAAAATCTTATTCGTTAAAAAACAAAGATCAATATCTGTAATAATTTTATTTTTATTTTTCTTAAGTAATTTTCCATGTTTGCAGTTAAGAAGGCTTATACCAGGGCTCAAAACTATAAAATCCGAGCAGATAATTTTTGCTTTAAGATGGTTTTCATTATTTCCTGTTTTAAATTTATTTCTTAGTTTTGTGTTGTCATCCCATAGATAAATATCTTTAGCTTTTGATTTTTTCAAAAAATTTAAAACAGACTCACCCGTTAAACCAAGACCATAGATTAAAAAACTTTTATCTTTTAGAATTTTTTTAAATATCATTTTATCTCAATTTCAAGGTCGCAAGGCCAATTAATGCAAGAATTATAGAAATGATCCAAAATCTAATCACAACAGTGGACTCTGCCCACCCTTTTTTTTCAAAATGATGGTGTATTGGCGCCATTTTAAAAACTCTTTTACCTGTAAGTTTAAAAGAAACTACCTGAATAATTACTGAAGCTGTTTCTAAAACAAAAAGTCCCCCAATAATTGCAAGAACAATTTCATGTTTTGCTATTATCGCAACCGAGGCAATTGATCCACCTAGAGACAATGAACCTGTGTCACCCATAAATATTTTAGCAGGTGGTGCATTGTACCAAAGAAAACCAAGGCATGCCCCTACAATCGAACCACAGAATACTGATAGTTCACCTACGTTAGGCACATATTGTATCTGCAAATAATTTGAAAAAATTGTATTTCCCACTAAATAACAGATCAGAGAAAAAGATAATGCAACTAGCATTACCGGTACTGTAGCAAGACCATCAAGGCCGTCGGTTAAATTAACTGCATTCGAGGATCCAATAATTACAAAAATACCAAAAGGAATAAAGAATAAACCCAAGTTTAATACTAAATTTTTAAAAAAAGGAAAATACAAATTTAAAATAGTTTCATGTTCTGTAAAATAAATTAAAGCTATTATTGCAATTAAAGAAATTAAGAATTGACCTAAAAACTTTAATTTTGGATTAATACCTGAGGAATTTTTAAATTTAATTTTTAAATAATCATCTAAAAATCCTAATAAACCAAGAGCAACGCAAACAAAAAGAACTATCCATATATAAGTATTTTTTAAATCTGCCCACATTATAGTGCTTGAAATTATTCCAATAAGAATCATTAGACCACCCATTGTCGGAGTTCCGCTTTTTTTAATTATGTGATCTATAGGACCATCTTGTCTTATCGGTCCTGTAATTTGTTTTTTTGAAAAATAATTTATTAAAGGATTTCCAATTAAAAATATTATTACAAGGGAAGTGACAACAGATAATCCAGTTCTAAAAGTAATGTACTTAAATACGTTAAGAAAAGAGAATGTGTCAACAAATGAAGTTAAAAAACTATAAAGCATTTTGGCCACCCCTCAAAAAATTTTCTGATACTTTGTGTAACTTAGTTGCATTTGAACCCTTGATCATTAAAAAGTCTCCGTTTTTTAAAATCTTTGAAATCTTACTATCAAAAGAGTTGAAATTTTTAATAATTTCACCTCTTCTACTCTTTATTATAAACTTATATGCCTCAGCTGCTTTTTCTCCATAAACAAAAGTTTTATCAATATCACTACTATTATTTATAAATTTTGAGATTTTTTTGTGGTAAATATGTGAATTCTTGCCTAATTCCATCATATCCCCAAAAAGAAAATATTTTTTCTTACCATTTTTTTTGATATTTGAGAAGTTTTCTATAGCAGATTTCATTGATAAAGGATTGGCGTTATAACTTTCATCTACTAAGAAAAAGTTTTTTCCAAATCTATTTACCCTTTTTATATTACCTCTACCCTTCAAAGATTTTAAGTTTTTAAATGATGTATTCACCTTTTTTAAATTTAAGCCTAATTCGTTAAGAACGGCTACACAACAAAGCAGATTCATAATATAATTTTTGTTAATGCTGCTAATTTTGAACTCATATATTTCATGATCAATAGATAATTTGATAATGAAATTATTTTTTGTTTTTTTTATTCCTAAAAATTTTATATCGGATTTTTTTGAATAACCAAAAGATCTTATTTTAATATTATTTTTTCTAGCGATTTTTTTAAAATAACTAAAAAATTTATCATCTTTATTTAAAATTACTGTGCCACCCTTTTGGATATTGTAAATAATCTCACTTTTTGCTTTTGCTATATCTTTAATACTATTAAAATTTTCTAAATGGGCTTCAGAGATATTAGTTATTATTCCAATTTCAGGCTCAACCATAGATGAAAGTTTATAAATCTCACCATAATTACTCATACCAATCTCAAAAATTCCAAAATTATGTTCCGCGCTTATATTGCAAAGGCTTAAAGGAACTCCGTAATGATTATTATATGATTTTGGAGAAAAATAAGTTTTTGAATATTGTTTAAGTAATTCACCTAACATTGTTTTTACTGTAGTTTTTCCAGTGCTTCCAGTAACTGCTATAAATTTAGCTGAAGAGAGACTACGTTTTTTTCTTCCCAAATGTTTCAAAAAATTCATAGTATTTTTGACTCTAATAGGTCTGTATTTTTTTTTTATATTTTTTGAGACAATACAATTTATAGCTCCATTTTTAATCGCTTCATTTAAAAAATTATGACCATCTTTATGTTTTCCCTTGATAGCAATAAATAAATTTTTATTTTTTACATTTTTGGAGCTAATTGAAACGCTATTAAAAAAATAGTCTTTTCTTTTTCTGATTTTTAAAACTTCACTTAATAAAGAACTATTATATTTTAAATTATTTTTTTCTCTACTAATTTTATTAAAATCTTTTATAATTTTTTTATCACTAAAAAATATTTTTCCCTTTTCAGTATCTTGATAATTTTCGTGACCTTTGCCAGCAATTAAAATAATTTCATAAGGATCTGATTTTTTTAGGGCATAAATAATTGCTTTTCTTCTACCTGGTATTTCTTTTGTACTAAAACTTTTAGCTCCTTTTATAATTTCTTTTCTTATATGCGCAGGGTTTTCTCTTCTTGGATTATCATCAGTTACATATATTTTATTACAAAATTTTTTCGCTATTTGTCCCATTAATTTTCTTTTTGATTTATCTCTTTCTCCTCCGCACCCAAAAACAACAGTAATTTTTTTATGAAAATGTTCCTGTAGAGCAACTATGGCATTTTTTAAAGCATCAGGTGTATGTGCGTAGTCCAAAAAAACTTTTGATCTGTTAGGTAAATTCCTTATAAGCTCTAATCTACCATTAACGCTTTTTATTTTATGTATTTTTTTAAAAATATTTTTAATTTTTAAACCACAAGTTTTACAAGCTAGAATAGCCATTAGTAAATTTTTTATTTGTATAGAGCCATATAGATTTATTTTCAAATTATAAATTTTTTTATTATATTCAATTTTAATAATTTGAAAATTTTCAAAAATTTTGTGATTTAATATACGAAAGATATTTCCTTTTTTTCCAATACTCAATAATTGCAAGTCTCTTTTTCTTTTTATAATTTTTAATTTATTATATTGTTTAATCTCAGAGTCTGTAATCAATGTAGATTTTTTTTTCAAAATTTTTTTAAATAGGATTAATTTTGATGAAAAGTAATCATTCATACTTTTATGATAGTCAAGATGGTCATGGCTCAAGTTTGTAAAAATTCCAGTTTTTATTTTCAAAAAATTTAATCTTTTTTGTTTTAATCCATGACTAGATGCCTCAATTATAACATTGTCAATTTTAGATCTTTTCATATTATTTAAATCTTTATGTAAATTTAATGAGTCTAAGGTAGTTAATTCTCTTTTTTTCAAATGATTATTTTTTTTAAAACCAAGTGTACCTAAGAATCCTACTTTTTTTTTTTGGAATAAAAAAATTTGATTAAAAAAATCAGCAATCGATGTTTTTCCATTTGTACCTGTGACAGCAACTATATTTTTTGGTTTTTTTTTATAATATCTTGAAGAAATAGCTGCGAGTTTATTTCTGGTATCTTTTACCTTTATAAATATTACTTTTTTGTATTTATTCTTTAGTGAACCGGAATAAATAACGACTTTTGCCCCTTTTGAGATAGCCTGGTCTATATATTTATTACCATCAAATTTATTCCCTTTAATTGAAATAAATAGATCTCCTTTTTTAATTTTTCTACTGTCCGATGATATTCCCTTGATTCTTTCGTTGCGAACTTTAGGACTTAAATTATCAATCAGATTTTTTAACAACATGGTTGTCATAAAAATCGTTTTTATTTATGGCTAAAATAGGACCAATTTTTTCTATAATTTTGCCTGTTACATAAGCCGAATTCCAACCAGATTCATTCCTACTGATTCCTGAAATTTTTTTTCCTCTATAATTATAAGTAAGTTGTGGTGCTGGCTTTGGTTCATCCATTAAAACCAACAAAATGTATTTTGGCTCTGATGTTGGAAATACTGAAATAAAAGAGGTTAATTTTTTATTTGTATACTCACCATCAATATTTTTATTTGCTGTTCCAGTTTTTCCACCAACGTGATAACCGTCTACTTCGGCCAATGAAGCTGTACCATGTCTGTTAGTAACAACCTCTCTTAATATAGCATTAATATTTTTACTTGTTTTATCATTTACTACCCTGATTTTTTCTAAATTTGAATTTTTGTTTTTAATTAAAGTTGGGTTTACAACAATTCCTCCATTAGATATCGAGGCATAAGCAGCTGCGGCTTGCAAAGGAGTGGTGGTTATCCCGTGTCCATAGGAAACTGTTTCCAATTTGCATTTATTCCATAAAAAACTTAAAGGAGATCCTACTTCATCTAATTCAAAATTAATTGTATTCATCAAATTCAGATCTTCTAAAAATGTTTTTAAATTATTTTCTCCAATTTTCCTAGCTACTTTGATAGTTCCTATGTTTGAAGATCTTATTAAAATTTCTTTTAGACTTAAACTACTGGGCATTTCATCATGTTCACTTATTGTAAATTTTGAACATTCTATTTTATTAGGAATATTTTCAACTATAGTGTTTGGAGAGAATAATTCATCTTCAATAGCTAATGCTATTGTAAAAGTCTTAAAAATTGAACCCAGTTCAAAAACTCCTTTTGTAATTTTATTGGTAAAATTTTTATCTTTTATTTCTTGCCGGAAATTTAAATTATAGTCAGGTAATGAAATTAATGATAGCACTTCTCCTGAATTTACATCCATTAATACGCTCGCAGCCCCTTTTGCTTTAAAAATTGAAGTTGCTTGAAGAAGTTCTTCTCTGATTAAGTATTGTAAATTTGTGTCAAGTGAAAGTTTTAATGACTCATTATTGTTCTTTAAATTTTTATCGAAAAATTTTTCAACACCAGAAATTCCATTATTATCTAAATCAATTTGACCGACTACATGACTAAATAGATTTTTGTGAGGATATATCCTCGTTTGGGTTGTTTCAAAAAGCAATCCCTTTTCGCCAAGTGACCATAATTTATTTTTTTCCTCTTGAGTAATATTTTTCTTAAAATAAAAATATTTATTTTTTTTCAGGTTATTTTCTACTGATAAAAAATTTAGTTTTGGATAAAGTATTTTAAGTTTTATCAAAAATTTTTTTTTATCTTTAATTAAATTTGGTTTTATCGCAACGTGATGGACTGGTATATTTCTTGCGATTGGATCTCCGTTCCTATCTAAAATATCATTTCTTAATGGTTTAAAAACAGTGTAATTTTTAAGATAATTTTTGGAGTCAAAATTTTTAAGAGAAATAAAAAAAATCTTTGTCGAAAATATAAATATTAAACAAAAAAATACAAAAAAAAGTAAATAAACTCTATCCTGGCCAACATTAAATTTTTTATTTTTTGTTTCAGTGACTCCATTGTGAGTATAATCTTGAAAGTAAAAACTTCTTTGATTTATTTTATTATTTGTCTCTTTTTTCATCTTAATTTTTTTTAATTAACCTAGTTTCTTTGGATATATTAGTTAAAAATTCTTCGGGTGATAGAAATATTCTTGAGGAGTCGTAACTAGAGTAGTCCTCTTTTTCTAATATACTTAAATATTTTTGCAGCTGGGCCGGACTAGAAAGATAAACAAAATCGGTTTGGGCATCTTTCAATTGTTTTTTCAAAATAACAATTTCTTTATTAATTAAATTAATATTTTTTTCTAAGTTTCTTGTTCTGTGCTTAACAGAAGATGTAAAAACCATTAAAATTAAAAATATGGTAAAATAAACTATTAAAGA
Source organism: uncultured Pelagibacteraceae bacterium (assembly GCA_902582475.1). Lineage (GTDB taxonomy): Bacteria > Pseudomonadota > Alphaproteobacteria > Pelagibacterales > Pelagibacteraceae > Anoxypelagibacter. Next base: position 6,612 of record CACHSH010000001.1, read on the forward strand.
TTTTTTAAACATATCTGTTCTCCAAATCTATGAGATGCTTAAATTTTTTTTTAAATTCCTTTGGGTAGAAAAAATCACTTTCACTTCTTGTCACAAATCTTAATTTTGCAGATCTGGATGCATTATTAATACTAATTTCTTTTTGTGTTGGTATAATTATTTTATTTTTGTAATTTTCAAATAGAGTTTTGTCTTCGGGTGGATCAGGATAATATCTTGAAACCTTAGATTTATTTTTTGAATAATTGCTAAAAAAAAATTTAACTATCTTATCCTCTATTGAATGAAAACTGATTACAATTAATTTTCCTCCTATTTTTATTAATTCTGCTGCATTTATTAAACCCTCTATTAACTCCGAAAGTTCATTATTAACAAAAATTCTAATTGCCTGAAACGTTTTTGTAGACATATTTATTTTTTTTTTTAAATCTTTTTTTTTACTTCTTTTAATTATCTTTATGAGATTAGGTGTTGAGGTAATAGGGCCCTTTTCTCTCTCTTTAATAATATTTTTTGCAATATTAAAACTTTCTCTTTCTTCTCCAAAATGTTTGAAAATATCATTTAACGTTTTAAGACTAAAATTATTAATGACTTCATGGGCCGATATCGAATTTAAACCCATGCGCATATCTACCTTAGATTTAGAATTGAAAGAAAAACCTCTGTCTAAATTAAAAATCTGCATAGATGAAATACCAAGATCAAATATTATAAAATCAAATTTTTTTTTTGATCCTATGATTTTTTTTAAATCACTAAACTTTCTGCTATGGAATGAAAAGCGGTTCTTATAAAATTTTTTAGTTTTATCAGCGTATTTTTTTGTTTGCAAATCTCTGTCTATTGCAACAACTTTAGTTTTTGGAAAAGACAAAATTGCATTGCTATATCCGCCGGATCCATATGTACAATCAATAAAATCTCCACCTATTTGTGGCTTACAGATTTCCAAAATCTCGTTTAACATTACTGGATAATGGTCAGAGTTTTTAAGAGATGAAAAATCTTTCATCTTGTCAGTAACTTTTAAAACTTCTGTTTACGTAAAAACGCAGGTATTTCGAATTCTTCTTCTTCGTTTTTAAGATTTTCACTTAGGTTATCTTCTGATGAAGTTGATAGATTTACTTCATCAGAAAATAATTGGGGGACATCTTCGTCCTTATTGGAATTTACCTCTGAAATATCTTTTGGTTTTTCCTCATAAATAGAAATATCATCAATTACTACTTCTTCTTGAACCTCATCCTTGTGTGTTTGCTCTTGATTGATGTTGCTCTCAAAATAGGCTGCGTTATCAAGAGATATTCCTGGATCTACATTTAAGTCCCGACTTAATTCTTGCTCACTCGAATTTAAAGTTTCAGGATTAGTTTTGATTTCATCTTCTAGTTTTAAAGCCGTAGCTCCTTGAATAGAGCCTAGATTTGGAGATGTAGGCAATACACTACTACTAGATAAATTATTTTCTGAATAACCTGTGTTTCTATTGTGAATTCTATGAACCATATTCACTACTGATTTTGTGTCAGGTGAGTCACCATCTAAAGCTGTTGCTACTATAGAAACTCTCATTTTACCATTTAGGCTGGTGTCTTTAATTGCGCCAAAAATTAATTCTGCTTCCGGATCAACCTCAGACCTAATCTTGTTTACTGCTTGATCGACCTCAAATAATTTTATATCTTCGCCGCCAGTAATATTTACAAGTAGTCCTTTAGCGCCTCTTAAAGAGTAATCGTCAATTAAAGGGTTGTTTAATGCTGATTCAGTCGCAGCTATCGCTCTATTCTCACCTTCTGCCTCACCAGTACCCATCATTGCTTTGCCCATAGAACTCATAACAGTTTCTACATCTGCAAAATCTAGATTTATAAGTCCTGGTCTAACCATTAAGTCTGTAATACTCCTAACTCCTTGTTTAAGAACATTGTTAGATAATAAGAAAGAATTTTCAAAAGTAGTTGCTTCATTAGCTATTTTAAAAAGATTTTGATTAGGAACTACTATTGATGCATCTAAATGTTTTTTTAATTGACTCCATCCTTCATTAGCCCTTCTCATTCTTTTTGGTCCCTCGTAAGAGAACGGTAGTGTAATTACTCCAACAGTTAAAATATTTAGTTCTTTTGCGGCTCTTGCTATTACATGAGATGCACCAGTTCCAGTACCGCCTCCCATTCCAGCTGTTATAAAAACCATATTAGCACCTTGTAAATAAGTTACTATTTCGTTTAAAGATTCATCTGCTGCGGCTTGACCAATATCATGTTTTGCACCTGCACCGAGTCCTTTTGTTAAATTCATTCCAATTTGTATTTTTGCATCGGCCCTATTATTTTTTAAATCTTGTGCATCAGTATTGACTGCTACAAATTCTACTCCTTGCATACCGTCTTCGATCATAGCGTTTATTGCATTTCCACCTGCTCCGCCTACTCCCATAACCAAAATCCTAGGCTTTAATTCTCTCAATTCTCCACCACCAATATTAATTGTCATACACCCTCCTTTTTAAATTTATTGTCCCATTTTAAAGCAGATCTATTTAAATAAGATTTTTTCCTTGCAGATGTTTTAAAGTTTTCAAATAATTTTGGCTCCCATATTTGAAACACCTTACCTAGTCCAACAAAGACAACGTTGGATTTAATTTTTGCATGTTTTAATAATTTTTCAGGAATAGATACTCTTCCCTCACTATCAAAATTTAGGTTAATACTTTCTGATAAAACAGACGTAGCAAAATAATCTCTTTTATCTTCGAATGGTCCCAGAGAGTCTATGCTTTCAGATAATTTTTCAATTCTATCTTGTGCGCATCCGTCCAATGCAGAATGATTAAATGAGGGATAAGTAATAAATCCATTGTACCCCATAGAATTAAGATATGCTCTAAAACTAGCTGGCACGGACACCCTTCCCTTTTTGTCTAATCTGTTCTCGTAACTTGACAAAAACATGTTTCATCTTTCTCTCAAAATCTCCCAATTCCCTTAATATGGGAATTTATGGGATAGTATGGGTATATTTTATTATAGTCAATAGCTATTTATCATGAAGACTTATACTAATTAATGTTTTTGTGGATACAAAACGCGAACATTTCTGAGGTTTTGCTAGGCAATCTTTAAGCCGGGTTCTGTCATTTAAGATGTCATTTATCTGGATTTAAGTTCGCACTTAAATTCAAGCGACTAACCCTGATGACTAACTAAAGACTGTTTTTAGCTTACGCAGTGTCATCTCTTTTTAGTCTTGCTCCCAGTGGGGTTTGCCATGCGTTTTTTGTTGCCAAAAAACCGGTGCGCTCTTACCGCACCGTTTCACCCTTACCTTGATTAGGCGGTCTATTCTCTGTGGCACTTTCCCTAAGGTCACCCTCGCCAGCTGTTAGCTGGCACCGTGTCTTTATGGAGCCCGGACTTTCCTCTAAATTTAACGTTGTTAAAAATAGTGACAATCCAATTGCCTAGCAAATACTGCTATAATCTTAATAATTTGAAAATCAAGCTATTTTTGATTTTTAACCAGAAACTCGCTAATTTTTAGGGTTTCTTGGTCCAAAATACCATCTACTTTTCCTGGCCTATATCTTCTTTGAAAGTTTTTAATTATTTTCTTTTTAAACTTCGACTTTAAATATCTATATCCAATTTTATGAAGATTTTTAAAAAATGTTTTAGCCTGAGACATTGAACTTAGGTTATATTTTTTAAATCCTTTCTTTGGAAAAATCCCTATGCCATTAGCTGATAGATATCCCCAGGGAAACTTTTCACCAGGATCAACCTTTCTTAGAGGAGCAATATCAGAATGGCCCAAAATTAATCTGTTCTTTATACGATATTTTCTCATCAAATATTTGCAAAGCTTAATCAATTTTTTTATTTGTATAGTGGTAAAACTTTGATAGCCATAACGATGGCCTTTATTTACCAATTCAATACCAATAGAATTTCGATTCAGATTTTTATACTTTCCCCACATTGATTTACCCGCATGCCAAGCAATATTTCTCTCTCTTACCAACTTAAATATTTTACCCGATCTGTTAATGAGATAGTGACAGCTTACCTTAGAGTCTAATGAGGAAAGTCTTCTAATTGACTCGCGTTCTGATTGCATTCCAGTGTAATGAATGATTATCGCTGTTATATTTTTATTAGCTCGTTTATTTTTATCAAAATTTGGTGAATAAAATTTGGTAATTTGCATAAAAAACATATAGCATAAAAAAATGGTCCTAAAACCATTAAAAAATTTTATTTATGTTACGGCATTACTTTTGTTTTGCTCATCAAGTTCTATTGCTGAAGAAAAATATACTGCAAATGAGTGCTTTGAAAAATTAAGCAGGGGAACACTTAAATTTAATATGGCTTTAGATAACGCAATTTTTAAACCTGTCGCAAAAGGTTATAGGGCTCTCCCGGTTCCGATAAGAAAAGGATCAAGTAATTTTGTCGAAAACTTAAGATCATTACTGACTTTTTCGAACAATTTATTACAGGGAGACGTTAAAGGTGCCACTAATACAGCAGGAAGATTTGCAATTAACACTACTGTAGGAATTCTTGGAATTTTTGATCCCGCGACTAAAATGGGTTTTGATAAAAAAAGTAGAGAAGATTTTGGCCAAACATTAGGTGTGTGGGGAGCAGATACCGGATGTTATTTTGTGCTACCTATATTAGGTCCAACTACTGCTAGAGATGCTGTTGGAATGGTTGGCAACGTGTTTCTAGATCCAGTATATCAAGTCACACATAATACAGAGACAGATATGGTTGTCGGAAATGACAACCTTCAAGAACATAATTATTATTACTATAAAGGCACAGATGCTGTAGATTTCAGATCAAAAAACATCGAGTCAATTGAAAGTTTACAAAATAATTCAATAGATTTTTATGCCTCTGTTAAAAGTCTTTACCTTCAAAACAGAGCTCAAAAAATAGCAAATTCTCCAATATCAAATAAAAATCAAGATGATAGTGATTGGGAAGAAATTGATAATCAATAAAATTTAGGACATGAAAAGGATAATTACATCTTTTCTATTAATTTGTTTCATATATTTCTCTCCAAATTATGATGTTAGGGCTTATAGTTCAGATCCTGAAAAATTTATATCGGAAATTATTGAGGAGGCAAAATTAATATTAAATAGCCAGGCATCAAAACAAGAAAAAGCTGAAAAACTATCATTGATTGCTATAAATACTGTCGACGTAAAAGGTATTGGCTATTATACATTGGGAAAAAAAAGAAAAGAAATTAATAATGATGAAAAGAAAAAATATGAAGTTTTGTTTGAAAAGTATTTTTTAAAAAGTTTTACCTCTAGACTAACTGATTATTCAGACCCAAAAATAAGTGTTATAGAAGCTGAGAAAGTAAATGAAAAATACACAATTGTTAAAAGTATGCTGCTTAAAACAGACAAAAAACCTGAGGTCAAAATAGATTGGAGAGTTTATACAAAAAATCCTGAGAAACCCCTAATAAGAGATTTAATAATTGAAGGATTAAGTTTGGCTCGAACACAAAAAGAGGAATTCGCTTCTATACTAAGTACTAATAATAATGATATAAATGCATTATTTATAAAATTAGAAGAGTTCATAAATAAATAAAAATGATTTGGTATATACTTGTTTCTCTGTGGCTTATAGGGACTATAGCTGAATAATTGGTGGGCCCGCCAGGATTCGAACCTGGGACCAATACATTATGAGTGTACTGCTCTAACCAGCTGAGCTACAGGCCCTTAGTTTAACAATTGAATATTTATCAGGGTTTTGCAAAGAATTCAAATTAAGATTTAAATTGTTTTTTTAATACTATTTTTCTTCCCATACAAAAAATTTTAGGAAATAATTTTATTAAAGTTTTATCCAAGAGATGTAAAATTTTTAATAAAAATAGTGGCAATGGAATACAGAATGTTTTCGAGGTTACCCCACCTGAATTTAGGAAAATAAAACATTCGCTTAATTTTTCAAATTCTATCGAAAAAAGACTACCTAGGTTTTTTTTGAATTCTTGTCTGTTATCAAATATTAAATGCGGAACCGCTATATTTCCTGCCCAAACATTTTTTTCATCGCTTTTTGGATCCTTCTCATCCCAAACATTTTTTGTAAAGTCAAAGCCTTCATGTCTCATAATTACAGTCGCTAATTGAAAAATAATTGAGCAGTAGGATTCGAAAATAATTAACTTACCATTTTTTTTTAATATTCTGTGCATCTCATTAAAAAATTTAATTGGATATGGAATATGGTGAATCATATTTGATGCGATTATATAATCAAAGCTTTCGGGTTTAAAATTAGTAGACTGTGCATCAACATTTTTAAAATCTAAATGATTATCATTGCTAAGATCTGAGGTCTTAAAATTTTTGTTTTTTATATAGTTTTTTGTAAAACCTGCACCTGATCCAACTTCTAAACCAGTATCATTTTCATCAATAAATTGATTCATCCAGCCAAATCTATTTTGAAGAAGGAATCTTAAATTTTTAGATTTCTTATCATTGAATATTTTTATAGCTGCTGATGTATCAGCAACACTTTTCATTTTATTTTCATTAGGTAAAAATTCTATTTTATTTTTAATCTTAAACATTTTTTTATTTTTATTTTTTTAGAAAATTTAACTCATCACATGTATTTAATATTTGCAAAACTAAAATATCATTTATTTTTTGATTTGTATAACATTCATCACTCACTAAACCTTCAAAAATATTACTTTCGCCCTCCATAGGGTGAATTGTGTATATTACTTGAATTTTTTCTTTTTGAATTTTTTCAAGTAAGAAATTTTTCCAATATACAAAATATTTTTTTCCTGGGTCAGGATAAATATGATGCCTCCACCAAATTCTTGCTGCAGAATTATCTTTTATAGAAAGAGTTGAGGAAATAAATTGATAGTCAGTGACAATCATTTTTATTTTTTTGTCATTTTTAATTATTTCCATGCTATCTAATAAATTTTGAATTTCTTGCTTTGGATTTTTTGGATAATGATGAGTTATCCATTTTAAATTTTCTAGTTGTTGCCCTAAAATTTTAGAATTTACTGCTTGATTTAGATCAACATCTCTTAAAATTAGTGTGTCCCTTTTACTGATATATTTCTCATGGTAATAAAAAGTCGAGACTAAGCTAAAAACTACAAAAAATATTACATATCTTTGTTTTTTTTTAAAATTGAAAGAATAGATATGTGAAAAAGCAGAGAAAATCGGTATTAAAAAGAAAATAAATAATCCGTTAATTGTCATTAATTGGTGTGTAATGAATAAAAATAAAGTACCTAATAACAAAATAAAAATTAAATTATCTTTTAGTAAAATTGATGAAAAATCCTTATAAATACTTCTTATAAGTAAAAATATTGGAACTGATAAAGCAATGTAAATTAATTTATGCCTCAAAACAATTCTTTGAAAATCAAGGGGTAAAAGCCATTCTAAGCGAGTTTCACCTAAAGACATGGGAAATAGCAAATATTGTATAATAATTGATTGGTATGGAATCTTATATACGATAATAAAAATTAAGAAAATAGTAATTGAAAATATAAAACCTAAAAAAATACTTAATAAAATTTTTATTTTAAAGTTAGAGAATAAATAAAATAAAGTTATAACTCCAGTTAGTAAACCAAAATAGGCGGATGGAGTTTGTTTAGTAAAAAAACCTAAAAATAAAAATATTGGTAAAAAAAACCAAAAAATATTATTTTTGGTTTTAATTGCAAGGCATAAGCTATAAACCGATAAAATAGAAAATATAGACGCGTGATGATCCGTAAAAGGTATTCCATATGTCGGATACATTAAAATTGAGGCTAGGGCTGAGTAAATAAAGCAAAATTTTGTATCTAAATTAAATTTTCTTAAAGTTAAAAATGTAGAAACAGCAAAAATAGAGTTAAAAGTTGATGAATGAGCTGCATAACTATACCAGGATACACCAAAAAATTTAAAATAAATGGCTTGAATCAAATCAAGAACGGGTCCTTTGATTGTCCAAAAATCTTTAAATGGGATTGAATTATTCAGAATATTATAACCAGCATTAAATGTGGAAAAACTATCTACGGGAAGAACTCCAATAAAAGCATAATATTGATTTACTGAAAAAGATACGCTTATCAGAAAGAAAATATAAAAATACGATTGTTTTTTGATTAAAAAAGATTTTTTAATCATTAAGATTTAAGCCTACTTTTCTAAGAAACTCTTAAGTTGCTTAGATCGGCTAGGATGTTTGAGTTTTCTTAAAGCCTTAGCCTCAATTTGTCTTATTCTTTCCCTTGTAACATTAAATTGTAAGCCTACCTCTTCTAAAGTATGGTCGGTATTCATCCCAATACCAAACCTCATTCTTAAAACTCTTTCCTCCCTTGGGGTTAAAGATGCCAAAATTTTAGTTGTAGACTCACTTAAGTTTGATCTTATCGCTGTGTCTAAAGGCTGTAATGCATTTTTATCTTCGATAAAATCCCCTAGACTACTATCTTCTTCGTCACCAACTGGGGTTTCTAGAGAAACTGGTTCTTTGGAAATTTTTAAAACTTTTCTAACCTTCTCAAGTGGCATCGCCAATTTTTTTGCTAATTCTTCTGGTGTAGCTTCTCTACCAAATTCACTTAAAATCTGTCTTTGGGTTCTAACAATTTTATTTATTGTTTCAATCATGTGCACAGGAATTCTTATAGTTCTAGCCTGATCTGCTATTGATCTCGTAATAGCTTGTCTAATCCACCATGTTGCATATGTAGAGAATTTATATCCCCGTCTATACTCAAATTTATCTACTGCTTTCATTAAACCTATATTACCTTCTTGTATAAGGTCTAAAAACTGTAGTCCTCTATTTGTGTATTTTTTTGCTATAGAAATAACTAATCTCAAATTGGCTTCGACCATCTCTTTTTTCGCTACTCTTGACTCTCTTTCGCCTTTTTGAATTCTCTTAACTAATGTTTTAAATTCTCCAACTGATAATTCAATTTTTTTACTAAACTCGATTAGCCTGTCTCTGATATCACTAAACTCTTTTTTATGTTTTTTGAAAAAATTTTTCCAAGTACGATTTTCTTTAAGGAAAGACTCAAATTTTGAGTTTATTTCATTTCCTACATAATATTTAATAAACTCTTCTCTTGAAATTTTATTTTCTGTTGCAAGTCTTAACAAAACACCTTCTAAAGAAAGTATTTTTTTATTTTCCTTATAGTGTGCTTGAACTAATTCCTCAACAATTGCCGGGCTTAACTGAAGATTTTTGAAATCTTCAACTAAAATGCTTTGAATTTTTTTTAAATTTTTGTTTTTAGAGGCAGATAATTCTTTTGACTCTAAAATACAGTTTAATTTTTCAATCTGATATTTTTTTAATTTTGAATAGTTTTTTGAAAGATTATGAATTAAAGAGATTATCTTTGGCTTTATTTCCTCTTCCATAGCAGCCAATGAAACGTTAAATTCATCATTCTGATCTACATAATCTTCGTTTTTCTCATCACCTTTTTCTTTTCCATCCTCATTCTTTTCATTGGTTTTTTTAATTTTTTCCTTATCTTTGCTCTCTTTTTTTGTTTGTTTCTCTTCAGAGGCATCATTTTCAAAATCTTCGTAGGTAGAATCTATATCAATTATATCCCTGACTAATAATTCATCTTTTTCTAATAGATCTCTCCACTCAAATATTTTCTTTGCAATCAATGGGCTTTGGGTAAGCGCATTTATCATAACACTTTTACCGGCCTCAATTCTTTTGGCTATTGCAATTTCACCATCTCGTGAAAGTAATTCAACTCCGCCCATTTCACGCAGATACATTCGGATTGGATCATCGCTTTTATCTGAAGTTTTTTCTGTATCGCTTTGATTGGTGTCTCTTTTTCTTGTTGCTTGATAATCTGATTTTTTAGCGACAAGAGTTACTTTTTTATCAAATAAGATTATTAAAGCCTTTTCTAAATTTTCATGCGAACTGTTCCTTTTACCAAGTGATTTTCCAAGTTCCTCATAAGTAATAAAGCCTCTGTGAAGTCCTTTTTCCAAAAGCCTTTCAAAAGATTTAGTGATAAGTTTGGTTTTCATTAGTTTACCGATTTGTGTTTAGGTATATATAGAGACAAATTACTAAAAATCTACACTTAAATTACTCTTTGTTTATCTGCTTTTTTAGCTCAATTAAATCTGAATAAGATTTTTCATCAAAATTTTCTATGAGTTTTTTTTCAAAACTTTCAATTTTTTTAGAAAATTTAATTTCATTTAGCTCTTTAAGTATCTCATTAAGTAATTCAATTTGCTGATTTTCATCTTTTTTAAGAAAAATATTTTTTATAACTGCGTTTTGATTAATCTCATTTATTAAATTTGAATATTTGCTCTTAAAGTTTTCCATTTTTTTTTGGTCTACACTGCCGTTTGCGAGTATAAATAATAATTCCGATTTGAGTTTATTTAAGTTTTCTGATGAAAACTTTATGTCTTCAAAAATTTCCACTCTAGGAAAAATAATTCTAGGATAATTATACATAATGTAAAGTATCGAATATTCTTTAATCTCCTCTTTTGAAAGGTGTTCTTTAGCGACAGAAATTTTTTTGGTTTCATTTAGAATTCTATAACTAGTAAAGTTTTTCCTTCTATAGTTTTTTTGTAAGGGTGTTAAATTTCTAATTTTTTCAAGGTAATTTTCTAAAATATACTTTTTTAAAGTTTTATCTCTTATTGACTCACATAAATTTTTAAATTTTTTTTCAAATTTTGTAGCAGCAAAAGGATCTGATCTATCAAGATTGTTAAGATAAATTCTCCAAATAAACTCTTCTATTGAAAGCTTGTTTGATAGCAAATCTTTAAAACCCTCGATTCCCTTTTGTTTAACATAATCATCAGGGTCCATTCCTTTTGAGAGGGCAACAAAGTCAATTTTATTATTTTCCTTAATATGAGGCAAAAGATTTTCGGCTATCCGTAAAGCTGCTTTTTGACCACTTATGTCTCCATCTAAACAAATAATAGGCTTAGAAAAAAACTTCCAAATTAAATTAATTTGACTTTCAGTTAATGCGGTGCCCGAATTGGACACAACATTTCTTAAACCCGAAGAATATATACTTATAACGTCCATATATCCCTCTACTATAATGACCTCTTGATCTTTATTAGGTACTGATTTCGCCTTATCCAAATTAAATATGTGTCGACCTTTTTTATAAAATTCTGTTTCAGGTGAATTAATATATTTTGCTATTTTTTTATCTTGAATAATTCTTCCACCAAAAGCTATCACATCTCCAATTATATTTCTTATTGGAAAAATTATTCTTGAATGAAACCTATTAATAAATTTTTTATATTTTTCATTTTTATAAAATAACCCTGTTTGAGAAATTTCCTCCTCACTAAACTTTTTTATTAAATTATTATAATAATCAGAATTGTCTGGGACAAAACCTATTTGAAATTCTGTAATGGTTTGTTTCCCTATGCCTCTTTTTTTTAAATAATCAAAAGAAAAAGAATTATTTTCTAAAATAAATTTATGATGATACTCACAAAAATCTTTTAAAATATTTCTATAAATTTGATACCTCTTCTCTTTTTCCACATCAAAATTTGTAAATCTATATGGCTGCATGCCTGCTTGTGCAGCTAATTGCCTTACAGCTTCTCCAAATTTTAAAGACTGAGTTTTAATTAAAAAATCGAAAATATTTCCATGTTCTCCAGAGCTAAAGCAATGGTAAAATCCTTTTTCGTCGCTGACTGTAAAAGATGGTGTCTTTTCTGTGGTAAAAGGAGATAGACCTATAAATTCTTTACCTCTCCTCTTTAACTTGACAGATTTGCCTACAACTTGAGAGACTTTTAATCTTAACCTGATTTCTTCTAAATAATTTTTTGGATATTTCATCTTATTTTAAGTTTTCTTTTATTATTTGACTTACTTTTGAAAAATCTAAAACATCAGAGTATTCTTTTTTGAGTGCACCCATAACCTTGCCCATATCCTTTATGGAGTTAGCTCCAACTTTTTTGATTGTTTCATCACAAATTCTCTTGGTTTCATCTTCGGTTAATTGTTTTGGTAAAAATTGACTAATAATAGAGATTTCTGTTTCTTCATTTTCTAATAATTCTTGACGTCCTGCTTTTTTATAAGCTTCAACAGAGTCGTTTCTTTGTTTTACCATTTTTTTGAGAAGTCCTATTAAATCATTGTCGGGTAGATTTTGTTTATCTTTAATCTTTTTGGCTATCATAGCGTCTTTTATACCTGCTATGACCAATCTTAGAGTTGAATAGGTTTTTTTGTCTTTTGCTTTTAAAGCCTCATTTAGCTTATTTTCTATTTTGCTTTGAAGGGACATAATATTTTTAAACTTACTTTAATCACATTTTTTTTCAAAAGAAAAAAAGAATGGGGTTGACGGCTGTGAACCTTTTTCATATAAAGCCCAAAACCCTAATTAAAAGGATTTACTTTAACTCATGAGTTGTATTTGAGACACGTCAAAAACAAAAAAAAAAAATCTCATAATTTTTCGACAGGTATTTTAGTTTTTGAAGATGGCACTAAATTTTTCGGAACAGGTATTGGCCATGAAGGTTACGCAGTTGGTGAAGTGTGTTTCAACACATCTATTACTGGTTATCAAGAAATAATAACAGACCCCTCTTATTCTGATCAAATTATAAATTTTACATTTCCTCACATTGGTAATGTTGGAACAAATATTGAGGATAACGAGGCTGATAAAGTCTGGGCAAAGGGTGTTATTCTTAATTCCAATATAACGGAACCATCTAATTACAGATCGATAAAAAAACTAGATAAATGGCTTAAAAAAAGAAAGATTATAGGGATAGTAGGCTTAGATACTAGAGTTATTACGAATTATATAAGAGACAAAGGTGCTCCTAAAGGAACAATACAATTTTTAAAAAAAGGAAACCATAACTTAAAAACACTTTTAAAGGATTCAAGGTCATGGAGTGGATTATTAGGTTTGGACTTAGCAAGAAAAGTTACATGTAAAAAACTTTATAGATGGAAATCTTTAAAATCCTGGGATAAGAAAAATGGTTACATAAAAAATAAGAAGAATAAATATCAAATTATTGCAATTGATTACGGAATGAAAAAAAACCAATTAAGATGTTTTTCTGATATTAATTGCGGTGTAACGGTTGTCCCAGCAAACTTCCCTGCGGATGAGATTTTAAAACTTAAACCCCATGGAGTTTTTTTGTCTAATGGTCCAGGAGATCCTGCAGCAACTGGGAGATATGCAATACCAATTGTTAAGAAATTAATTGAAAAAAAAATACCTATTTTTGGTATCTGTTTGGGTCATCAAATTTTGTCATTAGCTCTTGGAGCAAAAACTAAAAAGATGTCACTAGGACACAGAGGTGCAAACCATCCTGTTAAGGATCTAACTACTAATAAAGTTGAAATAACAAGTCAAAATCATGGATTTGAAGTTGACGCTAAATCAATTCCAAAAAATGTAAAAGTCACCCACAAATCTCTTTTTGATGGATCTGTTGAGGGTATAGAAGTAAAAAATAGAAAATTATTTTCTGTCCAATATCATCCAGAAGCTAATCCTGGGCCACAGGATAGTAAATATTTATTTGAAAAATTTTTAAACAACATTAAATCAAAAAAAAATGGGAAAAAGAAAAGATATTAAAAAAATTTTAGTTATTGGCGCAGGGCCTATAGTGATTGGTCAAGCTTGCGAATTTGATTATTCTGGAACCCAGGCATGTAAAGCGCTTAAGGACGAAGGCTATAAAGTAATTTTAATTAATTCTAATCCTGCAACAATAATGACTGATCCAGAGGTTGCTGATAAAACTTACATAGAGCCTATAACAACTGAAATTGTTGAAAAAATTATAAAAAAAGAAAAACCTTGTGCAATTCTTCCGACTATGGGTGGGCAGACTGCTTTGAATACCGCAATCTCGATGGAGAAAAAAGGAATACTTAAAAAAAATAAGGTAGAGTTGATTGGTGCGAAAGCATCTGCAATATCAAGAGCAGAAGATAGAGCGCTTTTTAGAAAAGCAATGAAAGAAATAAAGCTTGATTTACCTAGATCCGAAATTCTCAATTCAATTAAAAATTCAAAAAAAGTTTTTAAAAAAATTGGATTACCTGCAATTATAAGACCTTCGTTCACTCTGGGTGGATCAGGTGGAGGAATAGCAAAAACTAAAAAAGAATTTTTTAATTTAATTAAATCTGGAATAGCAGAGTCACCTCAAAATCAAGTACTTGTAGAAGAGTCACTGGAAGGATGGAAAGAATTTGAAATGGAGGTAGTGAGAGATAAGAAAGATAATTGTATAATAATTTGTTCAATTGAAAATGTTGATCCGATGGGAACGCACACGGGAGACTCGGTTACAGTTGCTCCAGCTTTGACACTTACAGATAAAGAATTTCAGATAATGAGGAATGCTTCTATCGAGTGCTTAAGAAAAATTGGAGTAGAAACTGGTGGATCTAATGTTCAGTTTGCAATCAATCCTAAAGACGGAAGAATGGTAATAATTGAAATGAACCCTAGAGTTTCAAGATCTTCAGCATTAGCATCTAAAGCTACGGGATTTCCAATTGCAAAGGTTGCTGCTAAACTTGCTATTGGTTACACTCTCGATGAATTAACAAATGAGATCACTGGTACAACTCCCGCATCTTTTGAGCCAACAATCGATTATGTTGTAACTAAAGTTCCAAGATTTACTTTTGAAAAGTTTAAGTCTGCTAAAGTAAAACTTGGAACATCAATGAAATCTGTAGGTGAAGCAATGGCAATTGGAAGGAATTTTAAAGAATCTTTGCAAAAAGGCTTGGTGTCCTTAGAGATTGGATATAAAGGTTTAGATCCTATTAAAAATTTAAAAAATAAAGAACTAAGAAAAAAATTAAATCAGAATTTACCTGATAAACTTATTGTTGTCGCAGAAGCAATAAGAAGAAATATAAGTATTAAATATATTTATAAATCAACAAAGATCGACCCTTGGTTTCTTGAGCAGATATCTGATCTAATTAAAGTAGAAAAAAAATTAAAAAAGAATGGCATTCCAAAAACCTTCGAGGAATTTTCCTTGATAAAATCAATAGGATTTTCTGACGGTAAAATTGCAGAATTAACTAATAGCTCTATTAAAAAAATAGAAAAGAGAAGAAGGGAACTAAAAATTTTTCCAGTATTTAAAAAAATTGACACTTGTGCTGGGGAATTTAGGTCAGAAACACCTTACATGTATTCAACATATCAAAAGTTGTCTGGCAATTCTGCGAATTGTGAGTCAAACCCAACAAAAAAGGAAAAAATTATAATTTTAGGTGGTGGGCCAAATAGAATAGGTCAAGGTATTGAGTTTGATTATTGTTGTTGCCAAGCAAGTTTTGCTTTGAAAAAGAAAAAATATGAAACGATAATGATAAATTGTAATCCAGAAACTGTTTCTACTGATTATGATACCAGTGATAGATTATATTTTGAGCCTTTAATTGAAGAACATGTTTTAAATATTATTTACAAAGAAATGGAAAAAGGTAAAGTTCTTGGTGTAATAACTCAATTTGGCGGTCAAACACCAATTAAATTAGCTAGAACTTTAAATGATAATAAAATTCCTATTTTAGGTACTCAATTCGACTCTATTGATCTCGCAGAGGATAGGGAGAGATTCAAAAAAGTACTTATAAAAGAAAATCTTAAACAGGCAGAAAGTGGAATTGCTAAAAATAAAAAGAAGTCTTTTAAAATAGCAAATCAAATTGGTTTCCCAATTGTAATTAGGCCATCTTATGTTCTTGGCGGAAGGGGAATGGAAATAATCTATTCTCAGTCTGACCTTAAAAAATATATTGATGAAGCAGTAAAAGTTTCAGGATCAAATCCTATTTTAATTGATAGATTTCTTAATGATGCAATAGAAGTTGATGTGGATGCTATATCGGATGGAAAAAAAATATTTGTAGCAGGAATTATGGAACATATAGAAGAAGCGGGTATACATTCTGGTGACTCTGCTTGTTCATTGCCACCTTACACTTTAAGTAAAGAAATTATAAATAGAATTGAATTCCAAACTATGAAACTAGCAAAAGCTTTAAAGGTAGTTGGCTTATTAAACATTCAATTTGCTATAAAAGATAATGAAATTTATGTTCTTGAAGTAAATCCAAGAGCAAGTAGAACTGTTCCATTTGTTTCGAAAGCAACCGGTCTTTCTATAGCCAAGATAGCATCAAGAGTAATGGCTGGAGAAAAATTATCTAAATTTAACTTGAAAAGAAAAAATAAGAATACTTTTGCAGTGAAAGAAGCTGTTTTTCCCTTTAATAAATTTCCAGAAGTTGATGTTTTATTAGGTCCAGAAATGAAATCAACTGGAGAGGCAATGGGTTTTGACGATAATTTTGGTTTATCTTTTGCCAAGAGTCAAATAGCAAGTAATAATACTATTCCTCTAAAAGGAAATGCTTTTATTTCAGTTAAAGACTCAGATAAAGAAAAAATATTACCTAATGCAAAAAAATTAATTAAATTTGGTTTTTCTTTATTTGCTACATCCGGAACAGCGAGATATCTATTATCTAATGGTGTAAAATGTAAAAAAATAAATAAAGTAAACCAAGGATCACCTCATATCGTAGAAAAACTAAATAAAAAAAATATTTCTTTAGTAATAAATACAACTGAGGGAAAAGACTCTATTTCAGACTCATTTAGTTTAAGAAGAACAAGTCTAATAAATAAAATTCCTTACTTTACTACAATGCCAGCAGCAAATGCTTGTTTGGAGTCTATTGAGGCGCTAAAAAAATATCCAATTAAAGTAAGAGCTTTACAGGATAATTAAACACTGCAACTCATATCCTGACCACAGCATAGAGGAGATTTTATTTTTCCATGGTTGTTAGGACATTTAGATATTTGAACTTGCTTTCCATCTTCGAGTTTAAGGTTGTCATTAATTAAAGGAGTCTTGCATTTACCGCAAGTAGCGTTAACTGACATACCGCATTTGGAACATTCATATGTTGCCATATTCTCTCCTAAATAAAGGATACACAATTATTCTTTTACTTTCCAGTCAGTTTTAAATGATACGTAGTTTAATTGTACACAGCGTCTTTCTTGTTTTATCTCTTTTTTTTCCATCCCATGCCACGTGTTTGGTCCACTAGTAAAAAAATAGCCATAATTATTTTTATAAGGAACAGTTTTAACTTTATTTAGTTTTTCATCATATAAATCTGTTCCCAAATTTTCTGACTCAATATTTGACGGATTTATAAATATCAATGAGGATAAAATTTTTTCTTTAATATCACAGTGCGGTTTAAGCCAAAATCCCTTTCTATCACAAATCACTTCGAGTCTTACAAAAGCATTTGATAAATCTTTTTTTATAAGTCCACTTATATATTGGTGAACATTTTTTGAGCAAAGTTCATTAATAAATTTTGTTAATTCCGGGAATTTTGAAGAATTTTTTTTAGTAACAAAGCACCTATACTTATCAGCCTTCCCGCCAGCTTTAATTCCTTCTCTATATTTCCCTGTTCCACCGTCTATGGCTCTTGTTCCATCATACTCTAAGCCGTCGCTAATTGGGTTAGCGATTTCTGCGTTACACACTTCTGTGATTGCTGCGTCAGTAAATGGCTGATTGATGGCCCAATGTCTAAAGGGATCGTCGTAGGTTTCTAGCCTTGATTTTAAAGACTTAAATAATTCCATCTGTTTTCATTTTTTGTCTTACTAATGATGCCGCTCTATTAACTTCATCTAATCCTTTGTAGGTCCAATGTTCAATTTTATCCTCTAAATTTCTTGTTATACCAAGATCATTAAACAATTTAAAAAATTTTTCAAATCTATAAATATTTTTTCTATTGTTCATTTGTACAACATATACTGGTTTTCCAGTTATTGCAGCTTCAGAAATCATTGATGTAGAATCACAAGTCACAATTATAATACTCGCAAGTCCTAATGAAGATAAATAGGCCTTTTTGTCTCTTTCTTTAACTACCAAATGTTCTTGATTAAAATAATTAAAAGCAAGTTTTATTATATTATCTGGTGTTCTATAAGATGGAATAACTATCAATTTATATTTAGGTGAAACGAACATGTTTTTTATTTTTGCAAACACCTTATCTATTTTTTTTTCCGAATAATCATAATACTGATTTGGTCCACCAATTATAAAAGTGATAATTTTTTTGTCTCCCTGGTTAGGTTTTAAAAAATTAATATTTTTTTTAATTTCATCATTTGTAAGATAATGTATCGCTCCTTTGGTTTTTATTACATTTTCACCATCCAAATTATCGTGCTCGGGGCAAATAATGCTATCAAAGTTTGATGGTTTAACTTTTGGATCTTGAACATGAATAGTAAATATTTGTTTTTTAAATCTCTTTTTAAGGAATAAAGATGGAATGACGCTTTTCCTGCCACAAGAAATTACAATTTTTGAGTCACAAATAATCTTGTTTTTTAAAATAATATCTGAAATAGGGGTAAATTTTGGAGGTATAATGTTCCAAAATTTTTTTAATTCTATTGTTTCATGCCTAAATTTCAATCCCAGAGCATTTGCTAAACCCTCTGCTTGACTTATCATTCCATGCATGCCTTGAGTCAAAAGAAGTGCTTTTGGCTTTAACATAAAATACTTTATATATTTCTATACAATATTTATCCACATATAAAAATAGAATGCCTTTTTATTTAAATAACAAACCTTTATACATATTCGATGGAAATATGCGTATTGAAGAAGATGTTAAATTGGATTATGCCGATGTTTTATTCCGGCCGAAAAGAAGCACTTTACATAGCCGTAAAGATGTTAAATTAGAACGAACCTATAAATTTAAATACAGCAATCACGAATGGTCTGGGATACCTTTGATAGCAGCCAATATGGATGGTGTTGGTGAACTTCAGATAGCTGAAATATTAGCATCTAATAAGATTATGACCTGTTTGACCAAACAACATGACACTAAAATTATTAAAAAATTTAAATCAATAAATAAAATATTTTCTCATGTTATCTTAAGTACTGGTACTAGTGATGATGATTACGAAAGACTTAATAATATTTTAAAAGAAAATAGTTTTTTTGAGTTTATATGTATTGATATTGCGAATGGATATTCTGACCACTTCAGTAAATTTGTAAGCTCGGTGAGAAAAAAATATCCAACCAAAACTATTATTGCGGGAAACGTAGTAACTGCAGATATGACGCAAGAATTAATACTTGCCGGAGCAGACATTGTAAAAGTTGGAATTGGTCCAGGAAGTGTGTGCACTACACGGATTCAAACTGGTGTTGGCTATCCACAATTAAGTGCGGTTATAGAATGCGCCGACGCCGCTCATGGGTTAGGGGCCCACATAATAGCTGATGGTGGTTGTACTTGTCCTGGAGATGTAGCAAAGGCATTTGGTGGGGGCGCTGATTTTGTAATGCTTGGTGGAATGTTTGCTGGCCATGATGAAGGTGGCGGAAAAATAATAAAAAAAAACGGATCTAAAGTTATTGAATTTTACGGCTCAAGTTCAGAAACCGCACTAAATAAACATTATGGTGGTCATGCTGATTATAGAAGTAGTGAAGGAAAAAAAGTTCAACTAAAATATAGAGGAAAGATTAAGGATACTGTTTTAAATATTTTGGGTGGATTGAGAAGTAGTTGCACTTATGTTGGTGCCCCATCTTTAAAGCAATTAAGTAAATGCACGACATTTGTAAGAGTAAATCAACAATACAATGACACTTTTGAGTAAATTTACCAGCTTTAATTTTTTTCAAAAGTAACTATATAATTTATAATAATGTCTAAACATTCAAAAGTTTTAATATTAGGATCGGGACCAGCTGGATATACAGCGGCAATTTATGCTGCAAGGGCTATGTTAAAGCCGATACTTGTTTTTGGTTCAGAGCCTGGTGGCCAATTAACCACCACAACTGATGTAGAAAATTTTCCTGGATATTCTAAAGTTATACAAGGACCATGGTTAATGGAAGAAATGAAAGGTCAAGCAAAGGCTGTTGGCACAGAAATGATACAAGATCATATCAAAAAAGTTGATTTATCAAAAAAACCCTTTGAAGCAGTTGGGGATAGCGGGCAAGTGTATACAGCTGACAGTTTTATTATTTCAACAGGCGCTCAAGCTAGGTGGTTAAATTTAAAATCGGAACAAGAATTTAGAGGATTTGGTGTTTCGGCATGTGCAACATGCGATGGTTTCTTTTTTAAAGAAAAAGAAGTTGCTGTTGTTGGAGGTGGAAATGCTGCTGTAGAAGAAGCAATGTTTTTAACAAAGTTTGCCTCAAAAGTTAAACTAATCCATAGAAGAAATGAATTAAGGGCAGAAAAAATGCTTCAAGCAAAATTAAAAGCAAATAAAAAAATTGAGATTATCTGGGATAGCGTTGTTGAGGATGTTATCGGAGACACTAATCCAAAATCAGTCAAAGCTATTAAAATTAAAAATGTGAAAACTAATAAAACTAGCGAATTAAAAGTTAATGGACTTTTTATAGCAATAGGCCATGACCCAGCTACTTCGCTTTTCAAGGGTCAATTAAATATGGATAAAGAGGGATATATTGTAACCAATCCCGACTCTACAATAACTAATGTGCCAGGAGTTTTTGCAGCTGGCGATGTTAAAGATAAAATATTCAGGCAGGCAGTTACAGCGGCTGGAATGGGTTGTATGGCTGCACTTGAGGCTGAAAAACATTTGTCTTCAAAATGAGTGGAAAAATATTACTTACAGGCATAAGTGGATGGATTGCAAAACACACTGCTATAGAATTATTAAATTCTGGTTACGAAGTTTTAGGAACAGTAAGAAATAAAAATTTAATTGAACAAACAAAAGAAACTATAAGCAAATATGCTTCGACTGATAAATTATCATTTGTTGAATTAGATCTTGTTAAAGATGACGGATGGGATGAATCAGCAAAGGGATGTAAATATATATTTCACATTGCCTCACCTTTTCCTATGAAAGTTTCAAGAAATAGAGAAAGTTTATTACCTCCTGCTGTTGATGGAACTTTAAGAGTTTTAAAAGCTGGAGTGAATGCAGGTGTAGAACAAATAATTAAAACTTCTTCAATCGTTGCAATGTTTAGAAAGCCAAACAGAAGCAATCCTTACACATTTGGAGAAAATGATTGGACTGATGAAAATTGGGTAGAGGGTGTGAATGACTATTTCTTGTCAAAAACAAAAGCAGAAAGATTAGCTTGGGAGTTTATGGAAAGCAAAGGATTAAGAAATAAATTAACTTGTATTTGTCCGGGTGGAGTTTTTGGAGATGCTTTAGATAAAAAGGGAGGTACATCAATAGAATATGTTAGACAATTTATGGCAGGTAAATTTCCAGGTGCGCCTAAATTTGCAGTTTTAATTTCTGATGTGAAAGATATAGCAAAAGCACATGTTGCTTGTATTGGAAATAATAAAGTCGGCGGAAGGAGATTAATTGTTGGAAAAGAAGTAAAAAAACTAGTGGAATTATCTCAAATAATGGCTGAAGCAATGCCTGAGTATGCAAAAAAACTTCCCAAAAAAGAACTTCCAAATTTCATGGTAAAATTAATAAGCTATATAGACTCAAGCGCTAAAATGATGATACCCGATCTTGGAATTTTAATGCAAACCGATACTGCTTATGCAGAAGAATTATTAGGTTTTAAATTTAAACCTGCAAAAGATTGTATGATTGAGAATGCTAAATCAGTCGTAAGATTAGGACTAGTTTAAACTTTCACAAAACGATTTTATTCTATCTAAAGCTTTTTTAAGATTTTCCATGGAGGTAGCATAAGAAATTCTGAAATATCCATCTAAACCAAATGCAGATCCCTGAACTACAGCTACTTCCGCTTTTTCAAGTAATTTTTCTACAAATTCTTTATCTGTTTTTAATTTTGTCTTTTTACCTAACAACTTTTTGCAATTTGGGAAAACATAAAAAGCTCCACTTGGTTTCAAACAACTTAAGCCATTAATACTATTTAAAGTTTCAACAACATAATCCCTCCTCTCCTTAAAGGAGTCAGATCTTGTTTTTATGAAATCTTGAGTTCCATTCAAAGCTTCTACAGCTGCTGCCTGACTAATCGAAGATGGATTTGTTGTAGATTGAGATTGAATTTTTGCTACAGCTTTAATTATGTCTTTCGGACCAGCTCCATACCCTATTCTCCATCCAGTCATAGAGTAAGACTTACTTACACCGTTCATTGTTAATGTTCTGTCTTTTAAAGCTTTAATTTGGGCAATAGTGAAAAATTTAAAATCATCATACGTAATATGCTCATAGATATCGTCACTAAGTATATAAACATTTTTATTTTTTATTAATATTTTTGATAATTCTTCTATCTCACTTCTTGTGTAACAAGATCCGGTTGGATTAGACGGTGAGTTTATAATTAACCATTTAGTTTTTTTTCCAATAGCTTTTTTTAATTCATCTGGTGTTATTTTGAATTCATTTTTTTCTGAGCACTTTACTATTTTGGGTTTACCGCCAGCTAATAAAACCATATCAGGATAAGATACCCAATAAGGTGCTGGGATAATGACTTCGTCTCCTGGATTCAGGGTTGCCATAAAAACGTTATATAAAACTTGTTTTCCTCCCGTACCAACTGAAATTTGATCTAATTCGTAAGACAAATTATTTTCTCTTGTAAATTTCCCTTGGATCGCCTTTTTAAGTTTTGGTGTACCATCCACAGCTGTATACTTTGTTTCTCCTCTTTTAATTGCTTCGATAGCAGCATCTTTAATGTTATCTGGAGTGTCAAAATCAGGTTCTCCAGCTCCTAGGCCAATAACATCTTTGCCAGCTGCCCTCATTTCTCTAGCTTTTGAGGTAACAGCGATGGTTGGTGATGGTTTAATTCTCTTTAAATTATTGGAAACTATGCTCATTGAAATTTATAATATTTTGTTATTATTAACACAAAATGCAAAATACATACCAAGAAAAAATAGATAATTTAGAGGCTAATAACGCTCCTGTTAGGAAAAAACTGGAGGGAGGAATTAAGTTTAAAATAAAAAGTAATTTTCAACCTGCCGGGGATCAACCTGAGGCAATTAAAAAGATACTTAAGAATTTAAAAGATAAACAAAGTGAACAGGTTCTACTGGGTGTAACTGGGTCGGGGAAAACCTTTACTATGGCCAAAGTTATAGAGTCTTCAAATCGGCCTGCTTTGGTTTTAGCACCAAATAAAACTTTAGCTGCACAATTGTACGGTGAAATGAAAAGTTTTTTCCCAAACAATGCTGTTGAGTATTTTGTTTCCTATTATGATTATTATACTCCTGAAGCATATGTTCCTAGATCAGATACTTATATAGAAAAAGAAGCTTCTATAAATGAACAGATAGATAGGATGAGACATTCAGCAACAAGATCTTTGCTTGAACGTGATGATGTAATTATTGTGGCTAGTGTTTCTTGTATTTATGGACTTGGTTCGGTTGAGGCTTATAGCAAGATGACATTAGCATTAAAAAAGAATTATGAATATGAAAGAGACGAAATTATTAAGACATTTGTTAATTTACAATATAAGAGAAATGATCAAAATTTTTTCCGAGGTACTTTTAGAGTTAGAGGAGAAAATTTAGAGATATTCCCTTCACATTTAGAAGATAGAGCTTGGAGATTAAGTTTAAATGGAAACAAACTTGAAAAAATAGAAGAATTTGATCCTCTTACAGGAGATAAAACAAATAATTTTGCAGTAATAAAATTATACGCTAACAGCCATTATATAACTCCAAAACCAACTATTGATCAAGCTATCAAAAAAATTAAAGAAGAATTAGAAGTAACTTTAGAAGATCATAAGGCAAACAATAAACTTTTAGAGGCACAAAGATTAAGAGAAAGAACTAAGTTTGATCTTGAAATGATTGAGGCAACAGGAACATGTGCTGGAATTGAAAATTATTCGAGATTTTTATCTGGTAGAAATAAAGGGGAACCCCCACCTACTCTTTTTGAATATTTTCCTGACAATACTATTATATTTGTAGACGAAAGCCACGTAACAGTTCCTCAGTTAAATGGCATGTATAAAGGTGATCACACTAGAAAGAAAACTCTTGCTGAATATGGTTTTAGATTACCTTCTTGTATGGACAATAGACCCTTAAAGTTTGAAGAGTGGGATGCTATGAGAACTCAAACTGTTTTTGTATCCGCAACCCCTGGTCCTTGGGAACTAAAACAAACTCAAAATAAATATATTGATCAAGTTATAAGGCCAACAGGTTTAATTGATCCACCTGTTGAGATAAGACCAGCAAAAACTCAGGTGGATGATTTATTCGATGAGTCTAAAAAGGTTATTGATAAAGGATATAGAATTTTAGTCACGACTCTTACGAAAAAAATGGCAGAAGATTTAACAGAATATCTTCACGAAAATGGTTTGAAAGTAAGGTATATGCACTCAGACATAGATACACTTGAGAGAATTGAAATCATCAGAGATTTACGAATGGGTGTTTTTGATATTTTGGTTGGTATCAATCTATTAAGAGAAGGATTAGATATACCAGAATGTGCTTTAGTTGCAATTTTGGATGCAGATAAGGAGGGTTTTTTAAGATCAGAAACTTCATTAATTCAAACTATTGGTAGAGCTGCGAGAAATGTAGATGGCAAAGTAATTCTTTATGCAGATAAAGTAACAAAAAGTATTGATAAAGCTATTAAAGAGACAGATAGGAGAAGAGGCAGACAGGTAGAATATAATAAAAAAAATAATATAAGTGCAGAGTCAGTTAAGAAGGAGATTACTGATATTTTAGAGTCTGTTTATGAAAAAGATTATGTAAAAATAAGTGAAGGCTCAAATGTTGGCGGAAACCTGAAAAAACATTTAAAAGCACTTAATAAAAAAATGAAAGAATCTGCATCAAATTTAGAGTTTGAAGAAGCAGCTAAAATTAGAGACGAAATAAGAAAATTGGAGGCAAATGAGCTTGAGATTAACTTGAATCCAAAAATTTCACAGTACAATTTAAACAAAAAGGTATACCCTCAAGGCAGATCAAAAATGGGAATGCCAGGCACTAAACCAAAAAAATCTATAAAAAAATGGAAGCCAAAAAAATAATTATAACTGGTGGCGCTACTAGAATTGGTTCGGCTATAGCAAAAAGTTTAGCTGGTTACGATGTTGATATAATAATTCATTTTAATAAATCAAAAAAATCGGCACAACAATTAAAGACAGAATTGGAAGACATGGGTAGTAAAGTTCATTTAATTAAGGCAGACCTAGGTAACATCAATCATGTTAAAAAAATAATGCCGTTTGCTAATAAAAAAATGAAAGGTCTAGACTGTCTAATTAACAATGCATCTTTATTTGAAAAAGATGATTTAGAAAATTTTAGTGATAAAAGTTTTTCAAAACACCTAGATATAAATTTAAAAGCTCCAGCATTTTTAATTAAAGATTTTAAAAGATATGTGAAAAATAAAGATGCAAACGTTATAAATATTATTGATCAAAGGATAAAAAAACTTACTCCTTTCTTTTTTTCATATACTTTGAGTAAAGCTGCACTTGCAACACTTACAACCACTGCTGCTATGAAACTTGCACCAAATATAAGAGTGAATGGAATTTCGCCAGGTCCAACTTTAAAAAACAAGAGACAATCAGAAAAACATTTTAAAGCTCAATGGCAATCTACAATTCTTAAAAAACAAGTTGATTTAAATAATATATGTGCATCTGTAAAATATTTAATTGAAAATAATAGTATTACAGGTCAAATAATTAGTGTAGATAGCGGTCAAAGTTTAGCGTGGAAAACACCTGATATAATTAATTCAAAAGAATGAAAATTATTAAATTTAAACAAAAAAAATCTTATATTTATAAAAGAAAAGTTCTAATAAAGGATCTGGTATTAAACATGCTTGTAGGAATTCATAATTTTGAAAAAAAAAATAAACAAAGAGTAAAATTTAATTTAATTATAAATATTGATCAAAATCTTATTCCGAATGATAAGGATTTAAAAAGTATTGTAAACTATGAACAGGTTATTAAAACTATTACAAAAATTACATCAAAAAAGCATTTTCCACTTCTCGAAACTTTGGCAGAAAAAATATTCTTTAAACTTTTTGAGAACCCTAGAATAAAAAAAATTCTTTTAAGAGTTGAAAAATTAGATGTCATTAAAAATACTACTTCAGTAGGAATAGAGTTGGAAAAGACTAGATCAAATGAGTATTGAAAAAGGTAAAGAAATAATACGAAAAAAAATTGTAAATCTCACAAATAATCCTGGGGTTTATAAAATGCTAAGCGATAAAAATGAAATTCTTTATGTTGGTAAAGCCAAAAATATTCCAAATCGTTTAAAGAGCTATATTTCAGAAAGTTATCTTCCAATACGAACAGAAAGAATGCTTTCATTAACAAGAAAACTTGAAACAACAACAACAACTAATGAGAGTGAAGCCTTATTACTAGAGGCAAATCTTATAAAAAAGCATAAGCCAAGATTCAATATTTTATTAAGAGACGACAAGTCCTTCCCTTATATATTTATTGGCCAAAAGGATAAATGGCCTCAATTAACCAAACTAAGAGGAAAAAAAAATAGAGAAGGATATTATTTCGGGCCTTTTGCGTCTGTAGGTTCAGCAAACTGGACTATAAAAATTCTTCAAAAGATATTTTTACTAAGGGTTTGTGATGACGCAGTTTTTAAAAATAGGGATAGAGCCTGTATTTTATATCAAATAAGAAGATGTTCCGCTCCATGTGTGGGAAAAATTGAAGAAGAAAATTACAAAAAATTGGTTGGTGATGCAGTTGATTTTATTTCTGGTAAAACACAAAGAATTCAAAAAAATTTATCTACAGAAATGGAAAGGGCTAGCGAAGACTTGGACTATGAAAAAGCTGCTATTATCAGAGATAGAATAAAAGCTCTAACACAAATTCAGTCCTCTCAAAAAATAAATCAGACAAATTTAAAAGAAGCAGATGTTATATCTGTCTTTAAAGAATCTGGCAAAACTTGTGTCCAAGTTTTTTTCTTTAGATCAAAACAGAATTGGGGTAATCAAGCTTACTTTCCCAAGCATGATCCAGACGAAAAGGAAGAAAAAATTTTATCATCTTTTTTAGCTCAATTTTATGAGAATAAAACTGTACCTAAACTCGTCCTTTTAAACATTGAAATTAATGAAAAAACTTTGCTAGAAAAAACATTTTCTAATAGAGAAAGAAAAGAGATAATAATTAAGAAAGCTAATACAAAAGATGAAAAAATTGTTTCAGAAATGGCAAAGAAAAATGCGAAACAGGCTTTAACTCAAAAAATTTTAGAAACTGAGAGTAATTCAAAATTAATAGACAACCTTGCTGACAAATTTAATCTTAATTTTAATGTGAATCTTATCGAGGTATACGATAATAGTCATATACAAGGATCGGACTCTATTGGAGCATTAATTACCTTTGGCAAAGAAGGGTTTGTGAAAAAAAGATATAGAAAGTTTAATATTAAGTCAGATAAAGTCAAAGGGGATGACTATGGTATGATGAAAGAAGTTTTGAGCAGAAGATTTGTTAGGGCACTAAAGGATGAGAATACAAATATGACATTACCTGACCTAGTTTTAATAGACGGCGGTAAGGGCCAGTACTCGGTTAGCAGAGAAACTTTAAATGATCTTGGCCTACATGAATTACCAATAATTGCAATTGCAAAAGGGAAAAACAGAAATGCAGGTGAAGAAACATTTTTTCATGAAAATAAAATTATTAAATTTAAAAAAAACGATCCCACCCTTTTTTTTCTTCAAAGACTTCGGGATGAGGCTCATAGGTTTGCAATAAGTACACACAGAGCTAAAAGAAGAAAAAATTTAAGCAAATCATTACTTGATCAAATCTCAGGAATAGGTAGAAGTAGGAAAAGAGCTTTACTTAATCATTTCGGTTCTGCAAAATCAGTAGAGTCTGCAAGCTTTGAGGATTTGAGGACAGTTGAAGGAATTGAGGAAAAAGTTGCACAAAAAATTCATGATTTTTTCCACGATAATTAATTATGAAAATACCAAATATATTAACCATAGGCAGAATAATCATTGTTCCAATTTTTGTTTTTAGTTTTTATATTCCTGGAATAGTCGGCGATTTGGTACCTTTTTTTCTTTTCGCAATAGCTAGCTTTACAGATTTTTTAGACGGATTAATAGCAAGACTTTACAAAGAAGAGTCTAAATTAGGAGAATTACTTGACCCTATTGCTGATAAAATTTTAGTAGCAGCAGCCTTAGTTTTGTTAGTAATGAATGGAATAATTAAAAATCTTGAGGTAATTGCAGCAATTGTGATTTTAACAAGAGAAATATTAGTATCAGGGCTTAGGGAGTTTATGGCAAAAACAAAAGATGTAAGTTTGCCTGTTTCCAGCCTCTCTAAATTTAAAACTTTTATACAAATGCTGTCTATTGCGATTCTTTTGACAGGAGAAACGGGCAATAGACTTATAAATTTCCAGGATTATAATGCACAAACAATAGGAATAATTTTACTCTGGGTTTCGGCATTTTTAACTCTATATACGGGATATGATTATTTAAGAAAAGGTATAAATACTGCTATAAATGATGATAAAAAAAATAACCTATGAGTTTGTCAGAAATAAATTTAAGAGAGAAAGAATTTCATAATAAATTAATATCATCGGGTAATCAAAGATCTGAAAATAAATTTTATAAAGCACTTTATAATTTATATGAAGATTTTTACGAAAAATTAAAAAAAAATGTAAAAAATAAAAGTGTCCTTGATTTTGGCTGTGGTAACGGTGGTTATGTTAAAAAAACAATTGTTTATAAACCCTCAAAAATTGTGGCAATTGATATATCAGAGAAGGCAATAGAATTAGCAAAAAAAGAAACTCAGGACAAAAATAGGGTTGAATTCAGAGTTGAAAATTGTGAAAATACTAAATTAAGTTCTAATCAATTCGATACAATTTACGGTGCTGGAATCCTTCATCATCTGAATTTGGAAAAATCAATAAGAGAAATTGATCGTTTATTAAAAAAAAATGGAAGTTTAATATTTATAGAGCCTATGGGAACAAACCCGCTTATTAATTTATATAGGAGATTAACACCAGGATCGAGATCTAAAGATGAACACCCTTTTAAATTTAGTGATTTAAATTATTTTAAAAATATATTTAAAGAAGTTAATATAAAATATTATGGTTTTTTTACACTTTTGTTTTTACCATTTTATAAATTACCGCAGGATTCAAGATTTTTTATTTTTCTTTCGACTGTTGACAAAATTTTTCTTAAAATTCCATTTTTCAAGTTTTTAGCTTGGGCAGTAATAATAAGCGCAAAAAAAAATTAAGCTGCAGCTTTTTTTCTTACAAGATTTTGGTAACTCGCCGAAAGACTTTTTATTAATTCACAAACATTAAAATTATACTGATCTATTTGTGATACAGGAGTAATTTCTGCTGCAGTACCAGTTAGAAAACATCCTATAAAATTAGACATTTCGTTTGGTTTTATTTTTCTCTCAATTACTTTTATCCCTTTGGACTTTGCGATTTCAATAACGCATTTCCTTGTAATTCCATCCAAAAAAGAATCTGGTATTGGAGTATGAAGATCTCCATTTTTGTCTTTAAAAAAAATATTTGCTCCGGTAGACTCCGCTATATCGCCATTATGATCTAACATTAAAGCATCAGTATACCCTTTGCTTTCTGCATCGTGTTTAGATAATGTGCATATCATATATAGACCTGCAGCTTTTGTATCCCATGGAACTGAGTTTGGCGGAGGTCTTCTCCAAGAAGAAGTTTGTAATCTTATTCCTTTTAATTTTAACTTTGGATCAAAGTATGATCCCCATTCCCATGCAGCAATGGCAACGTTTATTTTATTTTTTTGTGCTGAGATAGCCATCATTTCACTACCTCTCCAAACAACAGGTCTTACATAGCCATTTTGAATCTTTTGAACACTAATGATTTCTTTTGAGGCATTATTTATATCCTTTTCGCTATAAGGCATAACTATGCCCATTCTTTTTGCTGAATAAAATAATCTTTTTGTGTGATCTTCGAGTTTAAATATTTCATTCTCATAAACTCTTTCTCCTTCAAAGACACAGCTTGCGTAATGCAATCCATGATTTAAAAGATGAACT
This sequence comes from uncultured Pelagibacteraceae bacterium, assembly GCA_902582475.1. Taxonomy (GTDB): domain Bacteria; phylum Pseudomonadota; class Alphaproteobacteria; order Pelagibacterales; family Pelagibacteraceae; genus Anoxypelagibacter. The sequence continues at coordinate 36,997 of CACHSH010000001.1, forward strand.
GTAGCATTTTTCCATTCTACCAATTCTCCATTAAACCAAATTTTTCCAGATCTTTTATCGTAAGGAATTGTTTCCATTGAGTTTAAATTAAATAATTTTTCTCTAACAAAAAAGTATATTTGTTGATAAAATATGTCAACATATCTGACCAAAATATGAAAGATTTACTTTATTTAAAGGATGAGCAGATTAAAGACTGCATACAATTGCTTCTATACGCATACAGAGAAACATTTTCTGATCCGGTACAGATTTTAAAGAAAAACTCTTTGGGGCCAGCGCACCACAGGGCTATGCATTTAGTCGAGAGAAATGAAGGTATAAATATAAATGAACTATTGTTAAAATTGAAAATTACAAAGCAAAGCTTAAACAGAGTTCTGAAAGATCTAAAACGTTTAAAGATTGTAAAACAAATTAAAGATGAAAATGACACAAGAAGAAAACTTTTATATTTAGACCAAAATGGAAAAAAATTTTACAAAGAAGTTTTCGAAAGTCAAAAAAAACGTATTTTTAATGCGTTAAAAGACTCAGATTCGGAGTCGGTAATTAGATTTAAAGAAGTGTTAAAAAAAATAATTAATGGAAAAAAATAGATTTCATATTTTAGTTGTAGATGATGATGATAGGATAAGATCATTAATAAAAGAGTTCTTGTCTGAAAAGGGGTTCCTGGTATCTTCTGCAGAGAATGCTGAAAAAGCGAAGGCAAAAATAGAAATCTTTAATTTTAACGTAATTATACTAGATGTGATGATGCCAGGGCAAAGTGGTTACGAACTTACGAAAGAGTTAAAAGAAACAAAAAATATACCAATCATATTACTGACAGCAAAAGGCGAAGTAGAAAATCGAATACATGGGTTAGAAATTGGTGCAGATGATTATCTTGGAAAACCGTTCGAACCAAAAGAGCTTTTGCTCAGAGTAAAAAATGTAATAAAAATGAATATTAATCCTAATAAACTTTTGACAAGTAAAATAGGTGAAGCAGATCTAAACTTAAATAAAATGGTAATAACATTAAGGGAGAAACCTCAAAAAATTAATTTATCAGAAAAAAAGGTTTTAATAAAAATGCTATCATCTCCCGGAAGAATATTTTCTCGTTCTGAGATTGGAAAAATTGCTAATATTACTAAAGAAAGATCCATTGACGTAATGATTACAAGGTTGAGAAAAAAGATAGAAATAAATCCTAAAAATCCAAAATTTTTACAAACAATAAGAGGTTCGGGCTATGTTTTATGGGTTAAATAATTTTATAAAAAAAGTATTACCAAAAAGGCTTTTTTATCGAGCTTTAATTATAGTTGCAGCACCAGTAATTATTCTTCAACTAACTATCAGTATTGTATTCTTCGACAGTATATGGATTAAAGCTAATAAAGGTATGACTAGATCTTTAGTAAGTGAAATACAAACTCTTGTTGACGTGTATAGTTCTAACCAAAGCAAAGACGATATTAAAAAATTAACAGATCTTTATAAAAAGAATTTTGATTTTGTTATTAATATTAAAACTGGTGAAATATTACCTGAAACAAGATCAGATAGAAGATTTAGTCCAATGGACAGATCTTTAAGGAGAGAAATGAAAAGTGGTTTCAGTAATAACTATTGGTTTGATACCGTTACATATATCGATTTAGTTGATTTAAGAATTCAAACACAGAATGAAGTTATTCAAATTTTTTTTCCTAAAGAAAAAATAGCTCCGTCATCTGTCAGGGTTTTCGTTTTATGGTTAACTGTTCCATCATTGGTTTTGATCTTAATAGCAATAGTTTTTTTAAAAAACCAAACAAGACCACTTGTAAAACTATCAAAAGCTGCTGAAAGATTTGGAAAAGGTGAGGTTGTCGATGATTTAAGACCATCTGGAGCATTAGAAATTAGAAAAGCAACTTATGAGTTTGACAGAATGATGAAAAGAATAAATCGACATCTTTCTCAAAGATCTGAGATGCTGTCAGGTATAAGTCATGATTTGAGAACTCCACTTACAAGATTAAAACTACAATTAGCTATGATGGAAAAAAAAGAACTTGCCGAAAAAATGACAAATGATATCGACGAAATGGAAAAAATGCTAAATGATTATTTGCAATATTCAAAATCACAAGTAGAAGAAAATTCATCAAAAATTGATATTAATTTTATGCTTGAAGAAATTCTAAGAAATTACGACAAGAATAGATATGAACTTACTTCTAAGGATACAATTATAATTGAGGGAAGAAAAAACTTAATAAAGAGATGTATTCTCAACCTAATAAGTAATGGGCTTTCCTATGGAGATCAAATTACAATAGAAATAAAAAAATCAATGAATTGGGCTATAATTATTATTGAGGATAATGGGCCAGGTATTCCAAAAAATGAATACTCAAATGTTTTTAAACCTTTTTATAGAATAGATAAAAGTAGAGGACTAAATAAATCTGGGGTTGGTTTGGGTCTATCTATTGCTCGAGATATAATTAAATCTCATGGTGGAAATATATCATTATCTGAAAGTAGATTTAAAGGATTACAAGTAAAAGTTTCATTACCTCTTTAACTTCTTTTTTTTTAAATTATTTATTTCTTTTTGCTGTTTCTCAATAATTTTCTTCAACACTACAAATTCTTCTCTAGTAACAAGTTCTAATTTACTTGCAATTTTATCTTTATTGAATTTCATTGAGGTCAAAAGTCCTTTCGCTAAATCTTGAGATGATAGTACCCCTGTTTCAATTAACCTTGATATCATTTTTAAAAATTTTTCAGAATTATTCATATTTTTACTTTAAATTATAAGTAATTTAATTTCAATTGTGATAAATTAAATCAATAATGATAGTTCATAACCTCGATCCAGTTTTAATTGATTTTGGAATTATTCAAATACGATGGTACTCACTTGCTTATATTTTTGGAATTTTAATCGGATGGTGGTACGGAAAAATAATCCTTGAAAAAAAAATTAATCAAAATAATGAAATAATTTACTTATCAAAATTTGATGATCTCATAGGTTATATAATTATCGGTACAATAGTTGGTGGTCGTCTTGGTTATGTATTTTTTTATGATCCCTTTTTTTATTTTGATAATTTTTTAGAAATTATAAAAATATGGAATGGTGGTATGTCTTTTCATGGAGGTTTGGCGGGGGTAGCTATAAGTGCTTATATTTTTTCAAAAAAAAACAACCTAAATTATAAAGTTTATTTTGATACTATTTCTGCTGTAGCACCTATAGGAATTTTTCTAGGAAGAATTTCTAATTTTATTAATGGAGAACTTTATGGAGTCCCCACTCAGAAGCCATGGGGTATTATTTTTCCAAATGTCGATAATGTCCCAAGACATCCTTCGCAAATTTATGAGGCTCTTTTGGAGGGAATTTTACTTTTTATAGTTTTAAATATTCTTATTTTTTTTAATAGGAGTAAAATTGGTTTTGTATCTGCAATATTTTTAATTTTATATGGTTTTTTTAGAATAGTTTGTGAGCAGTTTAGAGAACCTGATATCCACCTTGGTTATATTTTTAATTATTTTTCTGTTGGAACAATTCTCAGTATTTTAATGACAATATTTGGTTTCATTTTTTTATTTAAAGTCGTTTATGCCAAAAAAGCTTGATAAAATTTTTAATAATTCAAAAATAATATCCATAGATTTATATCTTAAAAAAGTTCTTTACGACAAAAATTATGGTTACTATCAAAGTAAAAATCCTTTTGGAGCCAAAGGTGATTTTGTAACAGCTCCAAATATATCAAATCTTTTTGGTGAGATGATTGCAATATGGTTTGTTAGCTTTTGGGAAAGCTTAAATAAACCAAAAACTATTAACTTTGTTGAGCTTGGACCCGGAAATGGAGATTTATGTTTAATTTTACTTAAGACTTTAAAAAGTTTTCCAAGTGTATTTGATGCTGTTAATATTTTCCTTTATGAAAAAAGTAAAAAACTTGAAAAAATTCAGAAAAAAAGAATTGTTTCTGATAAAGTTAATTGGGTAAAAAATTTAAATAAGATTCAAAAAGGCCCAATTGTTTTTTTTGGAAATGAATTTTTAGATGCACTTCCAATTAAACAATTTAAAAAGATTAATAATGATATTTGCGAGAGATATGTAAGTTTAAAAAAAAATAAAGTTGAATTTATTTATAAAAAAGCATTAAAGAAGAATATTAATAAACTTAAAAAATATAATCTTTTAAAAACCCTTGGTATCATTGAATATCCAGAAAATGGTTTTAAAGAGCTTAAAATTGTTTGTAATAAAATAAAAAAAATGAATGGTGGGGCTCTATTTATAGATTATGGATACGAAAAAGAAAAAAAAGTAAGTACCCTACAATCTGTAAAGAAACATAAATTTTATGATATAAGAAAAAATACAGGTAATGCTGATATAACGTCGTTGATCAATTTTAATTTATATAAAAAGTATTTTTATTCCGAAGGTCTGGAAGTAGAAAATGTTATAAATCAAAGTGAATTTCTTCAAAAAATGGGTATTTTAGAAAGAGTTAAGCTAATTAGTGATAAAATGGAGAGAAAGAGAAAAATAGATTTATATTCAAGAGTCCAAAGATTAATTAATCCTAAAATGATGGGAAAAAATTTCAAAGTCATTTTTGCAAAAAATAAAAAATCAAAATTCTCTTTACCATTTAAATAATGTTTTATTCAGAAAATTTAAAAAAAAGTAAAAAAGTTCAACATTGTTTTTTTTCAAGAAAAAATGGGAAGTCAGAAGGTATTTATGAAAGTCTTAATTGTGGTCTTGGCAGTAATGATAAAATCGAAAATGTAGAAAGTAATTTAGAAATAGTTGCGAAAAATTTTAATATCAACAAAAAGCAGTTGGTACTCATGAATCAGAGTCATAGCAATATAGTTCAAATTGTAGAAAAAAAAAATATTTTAGAAAAAGTTAATGCTGACGCTATATTAACTGAAAGTAAAAACTTAGCTTTGGGTGTATTAACAGCGGATTGTGCTCCAATATTAATTTATGAGAGCAATAAAAATATAATAGGCTGCATTCATGCTGGGTGGAAAGGTGCGCTTGGAGGGATTATTGAAAACACGTTTAAAAAACTTAATGAGATGGGCGGTGATACCAGAAAAGTAATTGCATGTATTGGCCCTTGTATAGCCCAAAAAAATTATGAGGTAAAAGAAGATTTTTATGAAATATTTATTAAAAACTCTTTAAGTAATGAGCTATTTTTCATAAAAAATAAAAGTGGAACATATAATTTTAATTTAAGAGCATTTATTATTAAGAAATTAAATAATTACGGAGTTTTATCAATAGAAAATATAGATATTGATAGTTTTGAAAAAAAGAATCAGTACTTTAGCCATAGAAGGGCCAAAAAGTTAGGGGAAAATGACTACGGAAGATGCATATCGGTTATAAAAAAAACTAGTTTACAAAATTAATTGAAACAACCTGGTAATAGATGTATAAATAAATTTCCTAATGAAAATTTTATCAGGAACAAGCAATCCCTCATTAAGTAAAAGTATCTCTAAATATCTCAAAACAAAACTTGTAAATACAAATATTAAAAAATTTGCTGATGGTGAGATATATGTTGAAATAAATGAAAATATAAGAGGTAATAGTGTTTTCGTAATACAATCTAGCGCAACACCTGCAAATGACAACCTCATGGAACTGCTATTGTGCATAGATGCTTTGAGAAGATCCTCAGCGAAAAATATAACTGCAGTAATTCCTTATTTTGGTTATGCAAGACAAGATAGAAAAGTTGTACCAAGAACATCTATCTCGGCAAAACTTGTTTCTAATTTGATAACTAATGCTGGAGCTCATAGAGTGGTAACCGTTGACTTGCATGCGGGACAAATTCAGGGTTTTTTTGATATGCCAGTTGACAATTTATTTACTACTCCATTATTTGCAAGGTACATTAAAAAAAATATAAGAAGTAAAAATCTTATATGCGTATCACCAGATGCAGGTGCGATTGAAAGAACTAGAGGTTTAGCGACAAAAATAAATGCAGACTTAGCTATAATTGATAAAAGAAGGCCAGAGCCCGGAAAGTCAAAAGTTATGAATATTATTGGTGATGTAAAAGATAAAGACTGTATGATTATAGATGATATAATTGACAGCGGAGGAACAATTATAAATGCAGCGGATGCTTTAATAAAAAAAGGTGCAAGAAATGTACATGTTTTTATAACACATGCGGTTTTAAGTGGTGATGCAATAAATAAAATTCAAAGATCTAAAATTAAAAAATTAATAATTACAGATACAATCGATAATTCCAAAAAAATAAAGAAAGCAAGCAAAATAGAAGTTTTATCTATTGCTCAGCTTATGGCAGAAGCAATAAAAAGGATTTCAAATTCAACTTCAGTATCTAGTCTATTCAATTAGCTCTTGTTTTATTTCAAAGTTGAGTTATAAATTGCACTCTTAAATGATAAATAATTTAAAAGCTACCAAGAGAGAAACAAAGACAGCTGGGGAGCTGAGTGCTTTAAGAACTAAAGGGCTTATACCTGCAATTTTATATGGGGGTAGCAATCCAAGCTTAAAATTAAGTATCGAAGAAAAACTTCTCAATAAAGTATTTAATTCAGAGTCTTTTCTTTCAACGATAATTGAATTAAACATTGATGGAAAAACTGAAAAAGTTATTCCAAGAGATATTTCCTACCATGTGCTGTCTGATAAGCTAATCCATATTGATTTTATGAGAGTCGCTAAGGGTTCAAAAATTATTTTACAGATTCCAGTAACTTTTAAAAATAACAAAGATTGTCCGGGTTTAAAAAGTGGAGGAGTTTTAAATATAGTTCGAAGAAAAGTTGAACTAAGTTGTCCAGCAGAGAATATTCCTGAAAATATAGAGGTTGACTTAGCAAACCTTGAGATTGGAGCAAGTATAAAAATTTCATCTGTTAAACTTCCAGAAAATGCAAATCCAACTATAACTGATAGAGATTTTGTTGTTGCAACTATTGCTGCTCCCACAATTGTTAAGGAACCTGAAAAACCTGCTGAAGAAACTCCTGCAGAAGGTGTTGAGGGAGAGGCTGCTCCAGCCACCGAAGGTGGTGATACGGCTGCTCAAGCTAAAGAAGGTGATGCCGCTAAAAAGGATGAAAAAGTTAAAGACGCAGCTACAGATAAAAAACCTGCTGGAAAACCTGCCGGGGAAAAAAAACAAGAAAAAAAATAAATTTTTATGCTTTTATTAGTAGGTTTAGGAAACCCTGGTCCAAATTATGACAACAACAGGCATAATATTGGTTTTAAAGTTATTGATGCAATAAACCAACAATTCAGCCTTTCAAAACAAAAACCAAAGTTTAAAGGTCTTTTAACTACTGGAAATATTGATAATAAAAAAGTTTATGCAATAAAACCTTTAACATTTATGAATAATTCAGGGACCTGTATCAAAGAGCTTATAGAGTATTTTAAAATAGATGCAAAAGATGTTTTCGTTTTCCACGATGATCTGGATATTGATCTAGGAAAAATTAAAGCTAAATTTGGAGGAAGTAGTGCAGGTCATCACGGAATAGACTCTATAGATAAATCAATTGGAAAAGATTACTCAAGAGTTAGAATAGGTATTGGGCACCCAAAAAACGGAAAAAAAGTTGATGATCATGTCTTAGAAGACTTTAGTGAGAATGAAGAAGAAAAAATTAAAGATATAACTGAAAATATAGTTAAACAAATTCCAACTCTTATTGAAAAAAAAATTGATACTTTCTCAAGCAAGGTTAATGAAAATTTGAATGGGATTTAAGTGTGGAATAGTTGGCTTACCTAACGTGGGTAAATCGACTTTATTTAATGCTTTAACATCATCTAAAAACGCTCAAGCAGCAAATTTTCCTTTTTGTACTATTGATCCAAACATTGGAATTGTTGATGTTCCAGATATTAGACTTGATACTTTACACAAATTATCAAAATCAGAAAAAAAAATAAATACCAATATTACATTTGTTGATATAGCTGGATTAGTTAAAGGCGCTTCCAAAGGCGAAGGTTTAGGTAATAAATTCCTGGCGCACATAAGAGAGGTTGATGCAATAGTTCATCTCGTAAGATGTTTTGACTCTGCAAATATACAACACGTGAATAAAAAAATTGATCCTATAAATGATTTGGAAACTATTAAAACTGAGATTTTATTATCAGATATAAGTATTTTGCAAAAAAAACTTGAAAAAAGCGCTAGAAAAAAATTATTAGAAAAAGAGGTTTTTTTATTAGAAGAGGTACTAAAAAAATTGAATGATGGGATTAACATTAAAGATTATAATCAACCAGAAAGTTATAAGATTTTGAAAGAGGTTGGTTTAATATCTATAAAACCATACATCATTGTTTGTAATGTCGATGAAGCACATGTCAAAAGGGGTAATAATTACACAAAAATATTGAGAGATAAATATCCTGAGGAAAAATTCGTAGTAATTTGCGCTGATATTGAGGATCAAATTACAGAACTAAAACTAGAAGAAAAAGAAATATACATGAAAAATATTGGTTTAGAAAAAACTGGATTAAATAAACTAATAAATACTGGATATGATTTATTGAATTTAAGTACTTTTTTTACATCTGGACCCAAGGAAACAAGGGCATGGACAGTCAAAAAAGATACTCTGGCGCCTAGGGCTGCATCAGTAATACACACTGATTTTGAAAAAAAATTTATTAGGGTCGAAGCGGTTTCTTTTAATGATTTTGAAAAATATGGAAGTTTTGAAAAAGCAAAAGAAAATGGAAAACTTAGATTAGAAGGTAAGGATTATCCAGTAAAAGATGGAGATGTATTATTTTTCAGAGTCAATCCTTGACCAAATTCTTCTCATACTCAGATACACGAGCAGAGTAAATATAGTTAAGAAAATTATTACTTTCACTCCCATTTTATGTCTAGTTTCTAAATGTGGTTCGGCAGTCCAAGTTAGAAATGTTGTAACATCTTTTGCCATTTGCGCTTCTGTTGCTTTTGTTCCATCGGCATAAGTAACAATTCCATCAGACAAAGGATTTGACATTTTAATTTTTTTTCCATCCATATATTTGTTGTAGTAAACACCATCTTCTAACTCAAAACCTGCTGGCGGATCTTCATATCCCATTAAGACTGAATAAATATAGTCAGAACCACCTTTTCGAGCTTTAACTAAGACTGACATATCAGGCGGATAAGCACCTCCATTTGCAGCTGTTGCAGCTTGAACGTTGGGATAGGGAGATACAAATTTATCCGATGGTCTTCCTGGTCTTGTAAACATATCACCATCAGAATTTGGCCCATCCTCTACTTCAAAGTTTGCCGCAATTGCTTTGACTTGCTCCACGGAAAATTCTGGCCCTCCAGGTTCGCCCAAATTTCTATAACTTAAAAGATTCATTGAGTGACAAGATGCGCAAACCTCTGTGTAAACTTGATACCCTCTTTGCAAAGAAGATCTGTCAAATTTGCCTGTGATACCCTTGAATGACCAATCAACTTCAAGAAGTTTTGTTTTTTCCTCAGAGTTAGCGTGATTAAATGTAATTGTAAAAAAAATAATTGATATGATTAGTAATCTTGCTTTTAAATTACACATCTTTTCTATCACTTTTTGCCATCTCAAATTTAGGCATACCACCTAAGACAGGTTCAGAAATACTCAGTGGCACTGGTTCTGTTTTCTCGATTCTGCTCAGAACTGGTAGAACAACTAGAAAATGAGCAAAGTAGTAAATGGTTCCTACCCTTGCAATTAATAGGTATAAACCTTCGGCTGGCATCGCGCCAACATATCCTAAAGCTAATACATCAATAACGAGTAACCAAAAAAACTTTTTGTAAAGCGGTCTGAATACTGTTGATCTTACCTTGCTACTATCTAACCAAGGAAGAGCCATCAAAATAAAAATAGAACCTAGCATTAAGACTACTCCACCAAGTTTATCTGGAACAGCTCTTAAAATGGCATAAAAAGGTAGTAAGTACCACTCCGGGACAATATGTTTGGGCGTCACCAAGGGATTTGCCTCTATATAATTATCACTATGGCCTAGAATATTTGGTGCAAAAAATATAAAGCCAGAAAAGACAATCATAAAAATAAGAAGTGCAAATAGATCTTTAATAGTAATGTATGGGTGAAATGGAACGGTATCCTTTGATGGCTTTTTAATATCTATGCCAATTGGATTATTATTCCCCGGTACGTGTAAAGCCCAGATATGTAATACTACTAATCCTAATATTAAAAATGGAAAAAGATAATGGAGGCTAAAAAATCTTGTTAATGTAGGATTGTCCACTGAGTAACCACCCCATAACCATGTTACAATACTTTCTCCTACTAATGGAATTGCGCTGAATAAATTTGTAATTACTGTTGCGCCCCAAAAACTCATTTGACCCCAAGGTAAAACATATCCCATAAATGCAGTTGCCATCATCAATAGATAAATTAACATTCCAAGTATCCAAATTATTTCCCTTGGCGATCTGTAGGATCCATAAAAAAGAGATCTAAATATATGTATGTACACTGCTAAAAAAAACATAGAAGCACCATTGCTGTGAATATAACGAATTAACCACCCGTAATTTACATCTCTCATAATATGTTCAATACTACTAAATGCCATATCTGCATGAGCAACATAGTGCATGCCTAGAACAATCCCTGTAATGATTTGAGAGATTAAACAAAAAGTTAAAATCCCACCAAAAGTCCACCAGTAATTTAAATTTTTTGGTGTTGGATAATCGGTTAAATGTTTACTCAAAGTTAACAACGGAAGTCTGTCATTAAACCATTTGCCGAATTTTGAATTTGGTACGTAATTTTCACTCATGTATTTATCCAATCTTAATTGTGTTATCGTCTACAAAACTATACTTGGGAATCTCCATATTGGTAGGAGCAGGTCCTTTTCTAATTCTTCCAGATGTATCATAGTGCGATCCGTGGCACGGACAAAACCAACCGTTATATTCACCTTTGTCAGATAAAGGTACACATCCAAGGTGTGTGCAAATTCCAAGCATAACAAGCCATTCGGGGTTTTTTGCTCTATCCTGATCTTTTTCAGGATGAGGAAGTACATCCAAACTTACTGCTTGTGCTTCGTCTATTTCATTTTGAGTTCTCCTTTTAATAAAAACTGGTTTACCTCTCCATAAAACTGTAACAGATTTTCCTGGCTGAATTTGACTTATATCAACCTCAGTTGATGCCAAAGCTTTAACAGAACTGTCGGGGTTCATTTGGTCTATTAGAGGCCAAATAGTTGCACCTACACCAATTGCACCCACTGTATAACTAGCTGTAAAAATAAAATCTCTTCTATTGCTTTTTTTTTCTGGTTTATCCATAAAATTATAATATCATTTAATACTATTAAATATGACTTATTTAAAGATCTTGCCAGGGTCATAATGACACAAAAAAATACGTTAAAATGTAAGTTTTTGTGATTATAAACAAGAAAATTATTATTTATGGAACTAAGTTTAGAAATTCGAAAAAACCTATCATCTGAGTGGTTTTTAAATCTTCAGTCAGCAATATGCAAAGAATTTGAGGGTTATGAGATAGAATTCTCAAAAAGAAAAAAAACTCTACCCAAGAGATTTAAAAAAAAAATATGGAGTAAAAAAAATTCTGATGAGGGTGGTGGCCAATATTTTATTTTAAAAAATGGATATGTATTTGACCAGGTAGGTGTAAATTTTTCAAAGGTACAAGGTGAATTTCCGAAAAATTTTATATCTAGAATTCCAGGTGCAATGAATGATCCATATTACTGGGCATCTGGAATATCAGTGGTGGCACATATGAGGAACCCTAAAATACCTGCTATTCATTTTAATACTAGATTTATAATTACCTCTAAAAGTTGGTTTGGAGGCGGAATGGATGTAACGCCTAGTTACAAAGATAATAAAGAGAAATTTTTAGTTCATAAAAATTTAAAAGAAATTTGTAAAAAAAATAACGAAAGTTACAGGAATTATAAAAAATGGTGTGATAAATATTTTTACATAAAACATAGAAATGAACCTCGTGGTATTGGTGGAATTTTCTTCGATTATTTAAATAGCAATTGGAGCAAAAATTTTAAATTTGTAAGAGAACTTGGTATATGTTTTCTTTCAACTTCAAGAGAAATTATTTATAATAAAATATCTACTAACTGGAATAAAAATCAAAAAAATAGACAATATGAAAAAAGAAAAAGATATGTGGAATTTAATTTGTTATATGATAGAGGTACAAAATTCGGATTAAATACTGGAGGAAATGCTGATGCAATTTTTATGTCTCTTCCTCCATTAAAGTAAAAATGGAAAAAGAACCAATAACAGTCCAAGGTTTAAAAAAACTTAAAGACGAACTAGAAGATTTAAAAAAAAATAAAAGACCAAAAGTAGTTGCTGCTATTGCTGAAGCTAGAGCGCATGGTGATCTGAAAGAAAATGCGGAATATCATGCAGCAAAAGATCAACAGGGTCATATCGAAGGAAGAGTATTACAAATTAATAATTTAATTGCATCAGCAAATGTGATTGATGTAACGAAAATAGAAAATAAGGGTAAGATAATTTTTGGATCGACAGTGACTGTTAAAGATTTAGAAAAGGGTGATAGAAAATCATTTAAAATTGTGGGTAAAGATGAGGCTGATATAAACAAAAATTTAATTTATTTTAGGTCACCAATTGGAAAATCGCTAATAGGAAAAACTGCGAAAGATCTTGTGGTTGTTAATACGCCTTCGGGGGAAAAAAATTTTGAGATTTTAGATATAAAATATATTTAGATTATTTAAATTTTTTAATTATTTTAGTTAGATCATAATCGTTTAGATTAAAATCATTTTCAGCCCATTTTTTTTGAATTTCCTTAATAGCCTGCCCTATTCTTTTTCCATTTTTTATACCATTATCTATCAAATAATTTCCAGTAATGGGAAATTTAGGAATAGATATTTTATCAATTTCAGAAAGTGTTGAGATTAACTCATTTATCTTAAAATTTTTTTTTGACATATTATAAATAAAAAATAAAGACTTAATTTTGTTTTTAGAATGGTAAAAAACATTTTTCTTAAGATTTTTTTTAAAATAATTATTATCTTTTTGTACTTCTTTAAAATTACTTCCACAAAAATTAAGGTGATCTTTAATTTCATTAGAAATATTATATTTGTGTGAAAAATAATCATGATTATTTGAACCATCTACTAAAAGTAAGGCTAAAATATTTTCTATTTTTAAGATTTGCACCTTAAAATTTCTAATGATAGAAAAATTTTTTGTTCTATCTAAGTATTTTAATTCTGGAAAAACTAATTTAAAAATATGAAGAAAATCTTTGTTTTTATGAATTTCTTCAAAGTTTTTTAATATTAATATTTTATTTAATTCGTTATAAATTCTTTCTTTTGAAAGTTTTGTTATACCATTTAGGTTTACTTTAATGGCTGTTAAAGTATCTTTGTCAAAATTAAAATTTGAATACTCTATGGAGAATCTTATAAATCTTAAAATTCTTAAGTAATCTTCTTTTATCCTTTTGTCAGGATCTCCAATAAATCTTATTTTTTTTTCTTTAAGATCAGAAACTCCAGACTGGGGGTCAAATAATTTACCGCTATGACTAAGATATATGGCATTGATTGAAAAATCCCGTCTACTTGAATCTTCATCCCAATTATCGGTAAAAGAAACTTTTGCATGTCTTCCGTCAGTAGAAATATCTTTTCTTAATGTGGTAATTTCAAAATTTTGATTTTCTAAAATAAGTGTTAATGTTCCATGTTCAATTCCAGTTTTTTTGACAATTACATTTGAATTTTTAAATTTTTTTATAACCTCTTCTGGGGTTAGTGTTGTGGCTATATCAATGTCGCCAATTTTCTCATTAAGTAAGAATTTTCTAACACATCCACCTACAAACATTGCGGTTGGTTTATCCTCTTCTGAATTTAACATTGTAAAAATTTGTTTTATGTTTTTAGACCTATAAAATGGGAAAAATAATTTTTTAACAGCTAAAAAAATGTTCATAATTTTGGCTGGGGCGCTAGGATTCGAACCTAGGATGGTGGTACCAAAAACCACTGCCTTACCGCTTGGCTACGCCCCAATTTAATTTTTGATATATCATAAAAAAACAAATTTAAATAGTTTTACCAACAACACACCAAAATTTAGGAAATTTTTTTTTAATTTTTTTTAATCCTAAAACAGCACTCTTTTTTGTTAAAAATACACCAAAACATGCTGAACCCGAACCTGTTAATCTAGAAAATTCACAGTTTTTAGTAATCATCAGTTCAAATAAAATCTTTTGTATTATAGGAAATCTTGAGATTACTATTTTTTCTAAAGAATTTTCTTGGTGCTTCAAATATTCTATAATTCTAAAATTTGAACTTTTATCATAAAAATTATAATTATCTAATTTTTTGTATTCAGTGACTTTTGAATATACTTCTTTAGTAGATGATTTAAGAAATGGATAAACAAGAATAAAATAAAATTTAATTTTCTTTTTTAAATTAAAAATCTGGCTCAGGTTTTTTTGAAATACCTGTTTAGAGTCAAAAAATAATCTCAGATCTGATCCTATTTTTTGAGAAAAAAAAATCTTTTCTTTCTTAGTTAGTTTCCTTTTAACAAAATATTTTACTATAGTCGCTGCATTACTTGAGCCGCCACCTAACCCTGAAAAGACAGGAATATTCTTCTTTATAGAAATATTATAATTATAATTTTTTTTTATTACTTTTTTTTTTCTCAATAATGAAAGGCATGAACTTACTGTGTTATAATTTCGATCGATGTACGAACAAAATTTACCATTAAATTTTACCTTGTCTTTCTTCGCATTAATTCTTTTTATTGCTATTTCATCAAATAAATTCATTAAACAAACTAATGACTGTACATTGTGAAGCTTGTTTTTTTTATTTTTTTTTCCGATGTTTAAAAATAGATTTAGTTTACCATAGGATTTAATAATTGTTTTACTCATAAATATTTTTAACTTTTTTCTAAACCAAACAATAATTTATTTTCAATTTTATTTCTCAGTTCTTGTTCAGTATCCTCTAAACTCAAAACATAGTTCCAATAGTAACGAGCTTGAATTTTTTTGTTATTCATCCATAAACAGTCGGCGAAGTGATCATTAATTATAGGATCATTTGGCATTATTTTTATCGCTAACTCTAAATAAATTTTCGCTTCTGAAAAATTTTTAAGCTTGTATAAAGCCCATCCTAGTGAGTCTGTAATATAACCGTCATTTTTTTTTAAATTGTTTGCCTTTTTTAACATTGTGAGAGCTTGCTTCGTGTTTACATTTTTTTCGATCCATGTATATGCCAAGTAATTAATTGTATATGGTTGGTCTGGTAAGATTTCTAAAGATAACATTAAATCTTTTTCGGCCATTTTCCAGTCACCAGTTCTCTCATAGGCTGTTCCTCTTCTATCTAAAACTTTTGGATATAGTGGATGATTTTTATCAACCTGTTTTAAAATCTTAGAATATAACTTAATTGACTCATCATATTTCTTGTGGCTTTTCAAAAAGTTTGCAAAATCAAAAGTTCTATATAAATTAATTTTAATTTTATCATAAATTTTTTTCAAAAATTTTACAGAGTCTTCTTCTTTGCCTTGCTCTTCTAATATTAATGAAATTTCTTTACTAGCATGCCATTTATAAAAAGAACCTAAGGTAAATAATTTTTCATAAATTTTTCTTGATTGATCGTATTTTTTAAGCATTACTAAATTTTCAGCTAGCAATGCATTATAAGATAAAAAATTTGGATTCAAATATTTAGAAAAATTAATATAAAAATTTGACAATTTATATTGTTTTTGTACTGAAAGAGCATTCGCAAAAGTATAAAATATTTCAGCTAAAATATGTTGGGGATTTTTACAATTAAATTTATTTTCATTTTTTTCATTATTTTCTAAGCTTTCTACAAATTGATTAATTAATAAATTTCTTGGAAATTTCTTCGATATTGAATTAATAATTGACTCCGACTTTTTTCGGTCACCTTTTTGGATCAAATAATTTGCAAAAAAGAAATTGTATCTATAAAACTTATCAGTCTTATCGTTGATAACTTTACTGAAATAATTTTCTGTATTAGCAGAGTCCAGATAGCAATTAGCAAAAATTTCCTGGATCGATTTAAGACTTTTGTAATTTGGAGACATAGATTTAATTAACTCAATGCTGTCTGTATTACTTGAAATTACAATTTTTGACCAATTTATCAGAGAAATTTTTAAAGGATCAAAAACAAATTGGTGTTCAAATGTTGGTTCAAGATTATTAAAATATGATATTGCATCTGAATAATTTTTATTTTTAAACTCATACAATCCTAAAAAAAGATTACTTTCAAAATTTGATATTTTTTTTCTTTCTAGTCTTTTGGAATAATTATAAGCGTCGCTATATTTTCCTTGATTTATTAAAGATTGCATGTAATCCGAAGAAAATTTTTTGTTTGTATTATTAGATTTACTAAAATTATCAAAAAATCTGTTAGAAATTGAGTAATCAAAATTGTTAAATGCCACAACTCCAGAAAAATAGTTTGAAATATTTTTAGCGTCTTGATTGAAATCTGATACTTTTGAATATAATGAATTGGATATACCTAAAAAAATAAAAGTATATAATAATATTTTAAAAACAAAGTAATAAAGTTTCATAAGAATGAAAAAAGCTAATTTTAAATCTAATAAACTAAAACTTTATCATAAATTGATTAATAATAAACTAGTGTATGACAATAAGTCCTTAAATAGATATGAGAAAGATATTAATAAAAATTCAATGATAAATTCAAAGGGTAAACTTGACCAGCTTTCATTGCTTAGAGATAAGATCAATTCAATTAAGAACTGTGAATTAAAAAAAAATGCAACCAATTTAGTTTTTTCAGACGGAAATCCCTCTTCTAAAATAATGATTATTGGAGAGGGTCCTGGAGCCAATGAAGATAAGGAAGGAAAACCTTTTGTTGGTAGAGCAGGAAAACTTCTTGATAAAATGCTAGAGGCAATAAAACTTAATAGAAAAAATGTTTATATTTCAAATGTAGTAAATTTTAGACCTCCAATGAATAGAAAGCCAACTGAAGAAGAGATAAAAAGATATCTTCCTTTCCTTTTAAGGCACATAGAATTAATTAATCCTAAAATTTTGTTACTTCTTGGTAGTACAGCACTCAATGCAATTGTGGGAAATATAGAGGTAATTTCTAAAGCAAGAGGAAAATGGATAAATAAGAAAATTGGTAAAACTAATCCTTGTATAATTGCTTCATTTCATCCCGCATTTTTAATGCGACAACCAGATCAAAAAAAATATGCATGGGAAGATCTCAAAATGATCAGAAAAAAAATGTCTGAATTAAAAATAAAATTACATGAATAATAAAATTCTTGCTGGTGTAGATGAGGTTGGAAGAGGTTGTTTGGCGGGTCCTGTTATTTCTTGTGCTTTAGTTTTGAAAAGCAGCATTGATAAAAAAATTTTAAAAGATTCAAAGACTATCTCATTTAACAACAGAATAAAAATAGCTGAATATATAAAAAAAAATTCATGGTATGCAATTGGTTCAGCATCTGTAAATGAGATAGATAAGTACAATATTTTTAATGCGACTTTACTTTCAATGAAAAGAGCTATGAAAAAATTAAAAAAAAAACCCAATATTTTTTTAATTGATGGAACTCATGGACCAAGTAAGTTAAAAAATTTCAAAACTATTATTAAAGGCGATCAAAAAATCAAATGTATTTCTGCAGCCTCTATTGTAGCAAAGGCTTATAGAGATCTTTATATGATAAAATTGGGAAACAAATTTCCAAAATATAATTGGCAAAAAAATTTCGGCTACGGTACCTGGCAACATTTAAAAGCCTTAAGAAAATTTGGCGTTACGAACTATCATAGAAAAAGTTACAAGCCTGTACACAAGATCTTGTCAAAATAAGAATTTTCAACACACGATAGACTCTTTTTTTCTTGAAAAAAAAATTGACTGAAGATTCAATTTAGGGTTGAATTCAGTAAATGACGAAATTTTATAACCGGATTATAAACGGCGAGTCTTTAGAAGTTTTAAAAAAGATTCCTAGTAAAACTTTTGATTTAGTTTTTGCTGACCCTCCTTACAACATGCAAATTGGTGAAAAATTAAAACGACCCGATAATAGCAAAGTTCATGGTGTTAATGATAAGTGGGATCAATTTTTAAATTTTAAACATTACGATGAGTTTTCCAAAGAATGGTTAAAAGAATGCAAAAGAATTTTAAAGGATAATGGTTCTATATGGGTGATAGGTACTTATCACAATATTTTCAGACTAGGTTATCATATTCAAAACTTAAATTATTGGATCTTAAACGATGTGATTTGGAGAAAAAATAATCCAATGCCAAATTTTAAAGGAACGCGATTTACAAATGCACATGAAACATTGATTTGGGCATCAAAAAGTAAAAAATCAAAATACACATTTAATTATCAATCCTTAAAATGCTTAAATGATGATTTACAAATGAGATCTGACTGGACACTTCCTATTTGCAATGGAAAAGAAAGATTAAAAAAGAATGGAAAGAAAATTCATTCTACACAAAAACCTGAGGCCTTGTTGCATAGAATTATATTAGCAACAACAAATAAGGGCGATTTAATATGTGATCCATTTATAGGTACAGGAACCTCAGCTGTAGTTGCAAAAAAACTTGGAAGAAAGTTTTTTGGAGTAGAAAAAGATAAGAAATATTTTGGTGCAGCAAATAAGAGAATAAATTCAACAAAAATTATTGAAGATAATTATCTTGATACAGTTGAGAACAATAAGTCTAAACCTAGGATACCTTTTGGTTCCTTAGTTGAAATGGGTATAATAAAACCAGGGTCTATTTTATTTGATCAAAAGAGGAAATTTAATGCCAAAATAATGGCTGATGGAAGTTTAAAACATAAAGGTAATGAAGGCTCAATTCACAGAGTGGCAGCTAAAATAATGGGAACCGAAAGTTATAATGGCTGGACGTACTGGTATTGCAATATAAAAGGAAACTCGGTTTCTATAGATAATTTAAGACAGAGATTAATATCAAAAAACACTTAATTAGTTGTAAACTTTTCCAATATAATTATCTAAAAAGATTTTATTTTTTAACAATATTTTTAAAAATTCATTTCTAACAGTTTTTAATATTGGATTAGAAAAATGGAATATATGATGATTCAATTTAGATCTTCGATTAATAAGTTTTATTCTCTCTAACCTTTTTTTGAAAAAAAGATCTGGGGTATGTTTATTATCTTTTGATAATAAATTAAATAATTCATTAGCTGTCTCGATTGACTGGGAGGCGCCTTGGGCCATAGTTGGAGGAAAAGTATAAAAAGCGTCTCCTATATAAAATAAATTTTCATAAATTGATTTAGAAGGTTTTTTTGAAGTATAAATCGGCCAATATTCTAATTTGTTCTCAAAAAGACTTTCTAAATTTTTATTTTGCGAAATTATTTCTTTTTTAATTAGTGCTTTCAAATCAATATTTTTAGATAATTTTTGGCGTATTATACAAACAACATTTAATTCACCTTTTTTATTAATTGGGTAGATTACGATATGTGCATTTTTAAGCATGACTAAGGATATACTTTTTTTATCATAGTTAGAATTTGGTAAATTTTTAAGAATTGTTCTTATTGCAATTGATCCATTATAAATTGGTTGAATATTTTTATTTTCTATAATTGATTTCGTATTTGAAAAAACACCATCTGAAACAACTATGAAATCTACCAAATCATTGGTATTATCTTTAAAATTAATTAAAAGCTTTTCTTTAATTTTTGAAATTTTTTTTACCTCTTTTCCGAATCTCAGATTATTTGCAAATAATTTATTTTTTAAAAATTCAATTAAAACTGATCTTTTTAAAGTTGTATACTTAAATTCTTCAGAATTAAATCTTGATAGATTTAAATCACAAATCTTATGATTTTCGCTTGAATAAAAATTTAAATTTGTTGGATTAAAAAATTCTTTATTATCTATACTGGATAATCCAATTTTATTTAAAATAGAAACGCTATTAGGCGCTAATTGTATTCCATAACCTTCTTCAAGACTTAATGTTTTTTCTTTTTCATGAACCATTATCTCAAAATTTAAATTTTTCTTAAATAGATTTGCGATAGTCAATCCCGCAATTCCAGACCCTATAATTGCAATTTTTTTTTTCATCAATATAAATTCTCTACTTGTTTAAATATTTTTTTTGTAAATGTTGGTATAAATTCTTTATTATTATATATAGAATACCAATTTAAATCTTTAGGAATTTTATTTGAAAATTTGTAATATAAATTAATATTTAATCTTTTATTTGAAATCGAATTCTTGTAATTACACAAAAAATTCCAATTTTTAAATTTATTTTTTCTTGATTGTTTTTTAACTATTGGCAAACTACACTCCTTTAAAAAACCAATATCATTTTTCTTTGTCAAACCAATTTGTTTATTTTTATTTAGATAACAAAAAATATCATAACTTTTTTTATTTGTCTTAATTTTGTCAGTTAATTTTGTATTTTTTCTTGAATTAGAAAATTTGCAAATTTTATTAATTGTACAAATACTACAACTAGGTTCTTTTGGCTTACAAATTATAGCTCCAAATTCCATCATTGCTTCTACAAAATCAGAATTTCTTTTAGAAAAGAATAAATTTTTCCTATTTTTTTCAATAATTTTTTCAAAATCAATTTTTTTTTCGTGTTTGTTAAATATCCTAGAGAAAACCCTTTTAACATTCCCATCTAAAGCTAACCGAGGCTGATTATATATAAGTGCGAGTAAAACGTTTCCTGTATAATCACCTATACCAGGAAGTTTTTTTATATCATCTAAAGTTTTAGGAAGGATCGATTTTTTTTGTTTAGTAACAATTTTTGCTGTAGCCATTAAATTTCTACATCTTCTGTAATAACCTAAACCCTCCCATAACTTAAGAACTTTTCTTTCGCTAGTAGAAGAAAGTTTCTTTAAAGATTTAATTTCTTTCGTAAATTTTTTAAAATAAGGAATTACAGTTTTTACTTGAGTTTGCTGCAGCATAAATTCACTCAATAACCGATAATAAAGCTTTCTAGGCGAATTATAAGGTACGCGCCACGGTAAAGAGCGCTTATTATTATCATACCAAGTAATTATTTTTTTTGATAAATTAATATTAATATGCATGGTAAAAAAGTTTATATTAATAAATCAAAGTATTCTATTCAAGGACTTAAGACAGTATCAAATTCACTGCCTGGTAGTTTTAAGAAAATTTTAAAAAAAGGCGGTCATAATTACTCATCAATAATAAATAATTGGTCAAGTTTAGTTGGTAAAAAAATTTCTAATGTATGTTACCCTAAAGCAGTTAAAAGTGATAAGGAACTAAAAAATGGGACATTAGTCCTAAATGTATTTCACGGTGATCAAATTCTAGTTGAATATAGCAAAGGAGATATTATTGATAAAATAAATACTTTTTTTGGTTATAAATTTCTAAAAGATATTAAACTTGTATTGATTAAAGAAAAAATCAGTAAAGAAATTAAAGATAATATTTCCAAGGATGATAAAATTAAATGGGAAAAAAGTGTTCAAACAATTAATAATTCTAATTTAAAAAAGAATCTACTTAATTTAATAAATACTTATAACAAAAGAAAATAGTATTAGATGAAAAAAATTATAACAACTTTTTATTATTTATTATTTATATTTATTTTTAATATTGCTCAATGTTATTCTTCTGAAAATAAAGGTCTTTTATATATCGGAAGCAAAGATGCAAAAGTAACTGTAAAAGTTTTTTCTTCATTGACCTGCCCACATTGTGCTAACTTTCACATAAAAATTTTCAAAAAGCTTAAAAAGGAATTTGTTGATACAAACAATGTGAGATTTGAACATCACTCATTTCCTCTTGATTTAGCGGCTTTAAATGCTGAGAAAATTATAAGGTGTGTAGAAAATAAAAATATAAGACTTAATTTATTAACTGGCCTTTACAAAATGCAAGACAATTGGGCATCGGGTTCAGATATTAACAGTATTAATGAAAAATTGATTAAAATTGCAAACGATTACAACATAAATAGTGATAAAAGTAATAGCTGTTTGAATGACGCAAAATTAGAAGACAAAATATTAGAAGAAAGAATTAATGGAAATAAAAAGTATTCAATCGAGTCAACGCCTACTATTTTTATTAATGAAAAAAAATATAATGGGGAACACAATTATAATGATTTTAAAAAAGTAATACAAAAACTTCTTTAAAAATTTATGAAATTTAAAAAATTAGAATTATCTGGATTTAAATCTTTTTTTGATAAAACAACCTTTTTTATAGATGACGGTCTTACAGGAATAGTTGGTCCAAATGGTTGTGGAAAGTCAAATATAGTGGAGGCATTGAGATGGTGTATGGGCGAAACTTCTGCGAAAAGTATGCGTGGATCTGGCATGGAGGATGTAATCTTTTCTGGAACCTCAAATAGACCAAAAAAAAATATTTCTGAGGTAAGTATAACTATCGACAACTCAGCCAAGGAGGGACAAGGTCAATACATAGATCTAGATGAGATTCAAATCAAAAGAAAAATAGAGCGTGACAAAGGTTCAAAATATTTTATTAACGGTAAAGAAGTCAGGGCAAAAGATGCTCAAACTTTTTTCGCAGATTTATCTACAGGTGCACATTCTCCGTCCATGATCAGCCAAGGAAGAATAGGAATGATAGTAACTGCAAAGCCATCAGAAAGAAAATCTGTTTTAGAAGAGGCGGCAGGTATTTCGGGTATTCATATTAGAAGACATGAAGCTGAGACCAGACTAAATGCAGCTGAAAATAATCTTAAAAGAGCAGATGAGTTAAAAAAACAACAAGAAAAACAACTTGATAATTTAAAGAAGCAGGCAGAGGATGCTACTAGGTATAGAGAAATTTCGGAAAAGATTAAATCTGCTGAAGCAGGTCTCTATTATTTAAAGATACAAAATATAGAAAAAGAAAAAAATCAAACTAAGGATAGATCAGTAGAAATCAATAATGAGATTAACTCACTAAAGAATAATATTGAACAAACGAATATTTTACTTGAAGAAGAAAATAAAAAATTAGAACCTCTAAAAGATAAGAAAATTGAAAATCTATCTAAACTTCAAAAAATTAATCTTGAAATAACTAAACTACAAGAGGAAGAAGAGAGAATTAAAGAATTAAATAAAAAACTTACCAGCAATATAAAAACATTAGACTCTGACCTAGAAAGGGAGAAAAGTATAGCCCTAGATGCATCTTTAAATGAAAAAAGAATGTTAGAAGAAAAGAATGAATTACTTAGAACTGAAAAAGAACTCTTTGAAACAGAAACTAGAGCAAAGTACGATCTTGACACGTCAAGTAATAAACTTAAAGAACTTAAGCAAAATTTAGATAATATGATTAATGAGATAGAAATTTACATTGATTCAGATAGAAAACTTACAAAAAATATTTTTGAGGATTTGAAAAAATTAGTTAACAAAATAACATCTTACCAAGAAGAATATGCAATATATTTTGGTAAAAACGAAACAATCAAAAGCGACTCTATAAAAAGAAAAGAAAGAATAAAAAATATTGACCAAGAATTAGAAAATTGGAAAGATCTTAAACTTAATTCAGAAAAGATGATAATAGAATTAGTCGAAAGGAGAAAAAAATCAAGTAATGAATTAGAGGAGAGTCAAAAAAATCCAGAAAAAATTGCTATAAATAAAGGTCAAAATTTACAAAATTTAGAAAATACAAAAAGACAAAATGAAGAATTAGAAATTCAAATAAATAAAGCAGAGGAAAAATATTCTGTTATAAATGAAAACTTAATGACTATGCAGGAAAAATTTGCTGTTCTAAGAGAAGACAAAGCAAGATTTGAAGCAACAGTAGAAGGGATTGATCAAAGAAAAATGGATTTGATTTATATTATTAAAAAAGAACTAAAAATTGATAATGTTAATAATTTGTTTTCAATTACTGGCTTTCTAAGTCCTGAAGAGTTACCATCTGTAGATGAGCAGGAAAAAATATTGGCTGAAATGAAGGTAATTAGAGAGTCCTTAGGATCAGTAAATCTTAGAGCAGATTTAGAAACAGAAAAGTTTCGTGTAACAATTAAAAAAATGGAAGAAGATAGAGCAGATTTAGTATCAGCTATCGTCAAACTTAAGTCCAGTATAAATGAGCTAAATCAAAAAGGACGTGAAAGACTTTTGGATGCATTTTCTAAGATAAATAAAAAATTTAATGAAATTTATGTCAAATTATTTAATGGGGGTAATGCAAAGCTTGAGCTAGTTGACTCTGAAGACCCTCTTGAAGCTGGTCTGGAAATGTTAGTTTCACCACCCGGAAAAAGATTGCAATCTATTACGCTTTTATCTGGCGGTGAACAAGCGCTTACAGCTTTATCATTGGTTTTTGCAATTTTCTTAACAAATCCATCCCCAATTTGTGTTTTAGATGAGGTTGATGCTCCATTAGATGATGCAAATGTAACCCGTTTTTGTTCTTTATTAGGGGAATTGACTTCTATAACTAAAACAAAATTTGTAATTATTACTCACCACGCTTTAACAATGTCAAAGATGAATAGGCTTTACGGTGTGACAATGCCAGAAAAAGGAATTAGTAAATTGGTGGCTGTAAATTTAGAGAGGGCTGAGGAACTTGTTGCGTAAAATTAATGACTGAAAAAGAAGATTTAGAAACTCGCTTAAAAATTGCAAAATCAAAATTAGACAACAAAAATACAAAAGAAAATAAGAAAGAAGGTATTTTCCTAGGTAATGCTTTTAAGCTTGGTACAGAGCTTGTTGCCGCAGTTGCAGTGGGTGTAATTATTGGGTTTATTTTAGATAATTGGTTTGGTACTAAACCATTATTAATAATTTTGTTTTTTCTTTTAGGTTCAGCGGCTGGAATTTTCAATGTAATTAAAGCCGCAAAAAAGATGCAACAAAAGTAAAGGTTTTATTATGGCAACAAATCCAATGCATCAGTTTAACGTTTATAAGATTGGACCTGAAATTAAAATAAATGGTGTTGATCTGTCATTTACAAATTCAAGCCTTTTTATGTTATTGAGCGCAGTTTTCATATTTTTATTTTTATTATTTGGTACTAGACAAAAAAAAATAATTCCTGGAAAAATACAATTAATCTCAGAAATGTTATATGATTTTATCACAAAAATGATTAATGATACTGCTGGAAAAAAAGCAAAACCATATTTTCCATTCATATTTAGTTTATTTATTTTTGTTTTATTCTGTAACATGATTGGCATGCTTCCATATTCATTTACAGTTACTAGTCACATAATAGTAACTTTGGCATTTGCTATGTTTATTTTTATAGGTGTTACAATTCTTGGTTTTGTAATTCATGGATTTAAATATTTAAAAATATTTGTTCCAAGTGGAGTTCCAATAGTTTTGCTTCCAATTATAATGATTATTGAAATAATATCATATTTAAGTAGGCCCGTAAGTTTATCTGTTAGATTATTTGCTAATATGATGGCGGGACATACTATGTTAAAAGTTTTTGGTGGTTTTGTGATTAGTCTTGGTTTAATTGCAGGGTGGTTACCACTTACTTTTTCAGTTGCTTTAACAGGTTTAGAGATTTTAGTAGCTTTTTTGCAAGCGTATGTATTTGCAATTTTGACATGCATTTATTTGAACGATGCATTAAATTTACATCACTAACAATAACAAAGGAGGAAAAATGGAACTAGAAGCAGCAAAAATGATCGGAGCAGGCTTAGCAGCGATTGCTCTAGCTGGAGCTGGTGTTGGTATCGGATTGATATTTGGTAATTATTTATCTGGTGCTATGAGGAACCCATCTGCAGCTCAAAAACAATTTCCAAATTTACTTTTGGGATTTGCTCTAGCAGAAGCAACAGGACTTTTTGGACTAGTTGTAGCTCTCATAATACTTTTTGCTTTTTAACAAGATAAAGCGCAGAAAGACGAGATGAAAAAAATTGTAGGTTTGATAACCTTTATGTTATTTGCCGCAAATAATTTATTTGCGGCGGAGGCAGGTATGCCTCAACTTGACCCAACCTATTGGGCAAGTCAAGTATTCTGGTTAGCCATAATTTTTTCTTCTATTTATTTCCTAATAGCTAAAATTTTTATTCCAAAAATAAAAAATAATATTGATGCTAGGGAGAGCCAAATAAGGAAAGACATAGATGAGGCAAATCTTTTGAAAGAAGAGGCTGACAGAAAACTAAAAAAATACAATCAACTTATCGATGAAGCTAAAATTAATGCTAAAAAAATTATATCTGAAGGTAGAAAAAAGTTAAATGAAGATCTACAATCCAAAAAAGATCAAATTGAAAAAGAGATACAAAAAGAAAATGAGCTTGCCACCAAAGATATCGAAAAATTTAAAATAAGTTCCTCAAATAAAGTAAATTTAATTTCAGAAGAAATAGTCTCCAACATAATAAAAGAAATCTTTGGGGAGGATTTAAATAAAAGTAGTATCAAAGCAACTATTTCAGAGGTAATTAAGGTACATAAAAATTAATTATGAATATAGATGCAACATTTTGGGTTGGTATTTCTTTTGTATTATTTGTAGGAGTTTTGTTTTATTTTAAAGTTCCACAAAAAATTTCAAATTTGTTAGATGAAAATATTAATAGAATTAAAAAAAATATAAATGAAGCTGAGAAATTAAAAGATGACGCCAAAAATATATTGAGTGAATGCGAAACGAAATTAAGTAAATCAAAGCAAGAAGTCGATGCTTTGATTAAAAATGCCAAGAATGAGACAGAAAAAAATATAGTCAAAGTTAATGAGGAGTTTCATAAAATCTTTGAGAATAGAAAAAAAATTGCTGAAGAAAAAATTAGGCAGATGAAAGTTCAGGCACTAAAAGACGTAAAAAATTTTTCAGTCGAAATAGCCATTCGTTCACTTGAAAAAATCATAAAAAATTCAATTGATAAGAAAAAGCTTGATAAAATTTATGTTTCAAGCATTGATGAGGCAAAAAAAATTTTAAAAAACAAATCAATCTAGCGTAAGATCCTGGTCTATGACAAAAAAAGTAATTGTTATCGGATCAGGTTTCGGTGGTCTAGCTTCAGCACTTAGATTAAAAGCAAAAGGTTATGATGTTACATTAGTGGAAAAACATCCAGATTTGGGCGGAAGAGCCCGAGTTTTCAAAAAAGGAAGTTTTATTTATGATGGCGGCCCTACTGTTATAACCGCACCATATCTTTTTGAAGAATTGTTCTCATTGTTTAATAAAAAAATATCTGATTATGTAAAAATAGTTCCTTTAGATTTATGGTATCGTTTCGTTTTTAGCGATGGTGCTACTTTTGATTACTCAGGTAATGAAAAATCAATGGAGAAAGAAATTAAAAAATTCTCAGAAAAAGACTATCAGGGATACCAAAAATTAGTAAGATTTACTGAAAAAATCTTTGATAAAGGTTTTACCGATCTATCCGATAAACCTTTTAACAATTTATCTTTTATGCTCAAACAAATTCCAGCTTTATTAAATTTAAAAAGTTATAAATCTGTTTACGGTTTAGTTTCCAGCTATATATCAAATGAAAAATTAAGAAGAGTTTTTAGCATGCATCCTTTATTGGTTGGCGGAAACCCTTTCACCACTACCTCTATATATGCACTTATTCTATTTTTAGAAAAAAAATGGGGTATTCACTATTGCATGGGAGGTACGGGAAGTGTGGTAAAAGCACTTGAAAAATTAATGCAAGAAGAAGGTGTTAAAATTATTAAAGATGCTGAGGTAACTGAGATAGTTTCAAACAACAAAGACGTCAAGGCTATTAAAATTAATAAATCTAAAGTTATTAATTGTGATTATGTTGTCTGTAACTCTGATCCACCGAATGTGTACAAAAATTTAATTAAATCACAAAATAATTATAATTTTTTATTCAAAGAAAAAATGAAAAGAATGGATTATTCAATGGGACTATTTGTTTATTATTTCGGATCAAAAAAACAATATAAAGATGTGGCTCATCATACAATTTATTTTGGAAAATCTTACGAAAAACATTTAGAAAAAATATTTGAAAAAAAGGTTCTTTCAGATGATATTAGCTACTACCTACATAGACCATCTGCGACTGATCCAAATATGGCACCGGATGGTCAAGATGCTTTTTATGTTCTTGTTCCAGTTCCTAATAATTTGTCAAAAATTAACTGGTCAAATGAGGGGGATAAATTTAAAAATTTAGTTTTAGATAAAATGGATAAATCAGTTCTTCCTGGTATAAAAGAAAATGTTGTGAACGATTTTTATCTAACTCCAGACTACTTTGAAAAAGATCTCGCTACGTTACATGGTTCAGGGTTTTCTATACAACCAAAATTTTCACAATCTGCTTATTTTAGATTTCATAATCAATCAGAAGTTTTTGATAATTTATATTTTGTTGGAGCAGGAACACATCCGGGTGCTGGAATGCCAGGAGTAATCTCTTCGGCTAAGGTTTTAGATAAAATTTTATAATGACTACAAAAAATTATTTATCTATTTATGCAAAATCATTTAATTGGTCTGGTTTCTTTTTGCCAAAAAAAATCTATTATAAGTGTTCTGTTTTATATGATTTTTGTAGGACAATAGATAATATTGCTGATCAAAACAAAGACTTAGAAATTAAAAAAAAAGAACTTGAAGAATTTAGAAAAAAGTTTGAGCAAAAAAATAAAAATGACAGTGTAATAAAAAATATGTGGAATTTAATGAGTGAAAGAAATATTTCAAAAAAAATAGTGGATGATTTATTTGATGGGGTGAATTCTGATCTCAAAAATGAAGTAAGAATAGAAACAGAAAAGGAATTGTTAATTTATTCTTATAGAGTAGCTGGAACAGTTGGTTTAATGATGGCAAAAATATTTGGTGTAAAAAAAAAGGAGTCATTACAAAGAGCTATTGATTTAGGAATAGCAATGCAATTAACAAATATTGCGAGGGATGTCGTTGAAGATGAAAAAAAAAATAGATTTTATTTGATAAAAAGTTCCAACGATGTTTTTAAAAGTATTCAAAATATAATTTTAAAAGCCGACACTTTTTATGATAGCTCTTTTGAAGGTATTAGAGATATACCTCTGAATAGTCGTTTTTCAATAATAGTTGCTAGAAGAGTTTATAGACAAATAGGTAAAAAAATTTTAAATCAAAAAGATATTAACCATTACCGACAAGCTGGAAAAATCTATGTTTCTAACTTTGGAAAAATAATTCAAACACTTTTTTCATTAAAAGATTTAATAATACTTTTCTTTATTAAGAAAAAAAAATACGAAAAAGAATTGGAATATAATTTAATTAATGAAGATATAGGTTTAAATGAAAGAATATGATTTTGTAATAATAGGTGGTGGTTGTGCTGGCTTATCTTTAGCTTATGAGCTTGATATTCATAATAAACTTAATGATAAAACACTTGCGATTGTTGAAACTAGAGAAGAGTATAAAAGAGATAAAACTTGGTCATTTTGGAAAGTTAATGAACATAATTTTAATGACTGTATTAAAAAAAGTTGGAAGCAGTTTTCTATAAAAACTAATTCAGAAACAAAAGTTATCAAATGTGATCAATTTCCATATGAAAGTATAGATAGTGGACTTTTTTATGACAAAATAAATACACGATTAAAAAAAAATAAAAACATAAAATTTTTTAAAAATATTAATGACTTAAATACTAGCAAGTCGTTTATATTTAATAGCTTACCGTCTGTAAACGAAGATAATGATACTAATCTTTGGCAACTTTTTCATGGTGTAGAAATTGAAACAAGAGAAGATTGTTTTAATGAGAGTACTGTAAATTTAATGGATTTTAATTGTGAACAAAGAAATGGGGTTCATTTTTTTTATGTTTTACCTTTTAGTAAAAATAGAGCAATGATTGAAAGTACATGGTTATCGAAAAAAAATGATTCTTTAAAAGATTATGAATCTCAAATAAAAATTTATTTAAATGATTTGGGTATCAAAGACTATAAAATTAATTATAGGGAGGAAGGCGCTATCCCACTTTTTTATCCAGTAAACAAAAAAGAAAACAATAAAATTAATATTGGAACTGCTGGTGGGATGACAAGACTTAGTACAGGTTATACCTTTTTAAATATTCAAGAACATTCAAAATATATTCGTAAGAATATTGAAAATATTGAAATGACAAAAGTTTTTGAAATTGGTAAGAAATATAGATTTTTAGACGAGATTTTTCTTAGAGTTTTAAAGAAACATCCAGAAAAAATGCCGAACATATTTTTAAAAATATTCAATAGCTCATACAGAACAGCTATCAAGTTTTTATCAAATAAAAGTAATACTATTGAGGATATATCTATAATTTTGAAAATGCCAAAATGGATATTTATTAAATCTATTTTCAATTAAAATGATAAAAAAAATATACGGCAAACATACATTCTTGTTCACATTACTAACTGTTGGATTGTCGATTTTTTCTTTATTAGGTAAAGATTTTTTTTCATCTTTAAATGAGCTAATTATTTTATTTGTTTGTTTATTTTTTATTTTATCAATCGGAATATCGCATGGAGCTTTGGATAATTATAAGGCAAACAAATTACTCAAAATCTATAGGGTAAACAATAAGGCTATTTTTTTTTTAATTTATATTATTATATCTGCATTAGTAATTTTTATTTGGAGTTTATATAGTACTTACACTTTATTAGCTTTTTTAATTGTTGCTTCTTATCATTTCGGACTTGAAGATACTTCATTTTTACACGGAGGAAATTCATTCCTAGATCAATTTTTTTATTTAATTAAAGGATCATTGATAGTTTTTGCGCCACTTTTTTTTCATTTTGATGAAACATTAAAAATTTTTGAAACTTTAATGGTAAGTAAAGTATTTTTAACTTTCCTTGAGTTAGAACATTGGATTATTAATTTTTGTCTTTTTTTAAGCTTTATTGGCTATTTATATTTTGCAAATAAAAATAAATTTGAAGACTTTGAGGTTTTGTTTTTAGATATGTTATCAATTGTAATTTTAAATTATATTTTTTCACCAATAATTGCTTTTACAGTTTACTTTTGTTTTCTTCACTCAATAAGACATATTATATCTTTGTCTAACGAACTTGATAAAAATGACTTTTCAAATGGTGTAAAGATTTTTATTAAAAAAGCTTTGCCTTTAACGGTTGTAACAGCAATTTTATATTTGATAGCAAGCATTTGGTTATCAAAATCCTACGGTTTGAACGATGTAATTATTAAAGTGATATTTATTGGTTTGGCGTCACTTACTTTTCCGCATATATTGTTAGAATATTTGTTAGAAATTAATGAAAAACGAAATTAAAATTTATTTAGCTGCTCCAAGAGGTTTTTGTGCTGGTGTGGATAGAGCCATAGAGATAGTAAAAAAAGCTTTAGATAAGTATGGTTCGCCAGTTTATGTAAGGCACGAAATAGTTCATAATAAAAATGTAGTCGAGTCCTTAAAAAAATTAGGTGCCGTTTTTGTAGAGGAGTTATCCGAAATAAAGGACGCATCTAGACCAGTTATTTTTTCCGCACATGGCGTACCAAAAAAAATACCTGAGGAGGCAAAATTAAAAAATATCTTTTATGTTGACGCTACCTGTCCACTTGTTTCAAAAGTACACCGTGAAACAGAGCAATTATTTAAGAGAGGCTTTGATATTGTTCTAATTGGACATAAAAACCATCCAGAAGTAATAGGCACAATGGGACAATTACCTGAAGGTTCTATTAAGCTTATCGAAACTGTTCAGGATGTTAAAAATTTAAGTTTTTCAAAACCAGTTGCTTACGTTACCCAAACAACATTGTCGGTTGATGACACAAAAGAAATTATTGAAGTTTTAAAAAAAAAATATCCAGATATTAAAGGACCAATTAAAGAAGATATTTGTTACGCTACAACAAATAGACAAATAGCTGTTAAAAAAATTGCTCCAAATTGTGAAATGTTTTTTGTAATAGGTAGTAGAAATTCATCTAATTCGGCAAGATTGGTTGAGGTAGCCAAAAAATCTGGTTGCAAAAATTCAGAACTAATTTTTTATGGTAAAAAAGCTCCAATAGATAAAATAAAAAACTGTAAGACTATCGGTCTTTCGTCTGGTGCTTCAGCGCCTGAAGAATTAGTACAAAATTTTATTTCCGAAATAAAAGAAAATATGAAAGTTTCGATTGAAGAAATTGTTACTGCAAATGAAAGAGTTGTTTTTAAATTGCCAAAAGAATTAAATTAAATGGCTGTATACACAAAATTAGAAAAAGAAGAGATTAATAATATTTTATTAAATTATAAACTAGGCCAACTCAAAAGATTTGAAGGGATAAAGGAAGGCATTGAAAATACAAATTACTCTATTGAAACAGAAAAAGGTAAATATATTTTAACAATTTATGAGAGAAGGGTTCAAAATAGCGATCTGCCTTTTTTTTCAAGCTTAATGGTTGAACTTAGTAAAAATGGTTTTATTTCTCCAAAACCTGTAGCAAATAAGAATAATAATTATATATCAGACTTTAATGATAAAAAATTTATGATTGTCAGTTTTTTAGACGGAAAGTCTAAAAGTAGTTTATCACCTTCTGAATGCAAAATTGTTGGAAACCAAATTGCTAAAATGCATCAAATTACAAAAAATTTTAAATTCACAAGGAAGAATGATTTATCAGTTAGGTCTTGGAGAAGTATTTTTTCCCAGGTTAAGGACAAGTGTAATAAAATTCATCCTGAACTTCCAAGTTTAATTGAGGCAAATTTATTAAGTATTGAAAAAGAATGGCCGAAAAACCTACCATCTGGGATTATTCATGCAGATTTATTTAGTGATAATATTTTTTTCAAGAATAATAAGTTTTCTGGATTTATTGATTTTTATTTTTCGTGTAATGACTTTTATGCTTTTGAAATAGCAATATGCTTTAATGCACTATGCTTTGATGGCATGAAACAAAATTTAAGTTTTAATGTAACGAAAGCAAAAAAATTAATGGAAGGATATAATGAAGTTAGAAAAATATCAAAAGATGAAAAAATTGCTATTAAGGTTCTTTCTCAAGGTGCTGCTTTAAGATTTCTTCTAACGAGAGTTTTTGATTATATTAATACAGTTGATAATGCAGTTGTGAAAATAAAAGATCCAGAAGAATACTTAAAAAGGCTTGAATTTCATAAAAATGCAAAAAGTTTTGAAGATTATTTGATTTAATATGAAATACAAAATTTATACTGACGGTGCATGCTCAGGAAATCCAGGTCCTGGTGGATGGGCTGCGATAATAATAGTAGATGATAAAATCAAAGACGAGATCTCGGGTAGTGAAAAAAACACAACAAATAACAAAATGGAGTTATTAGCACCAATTAGAGCGATACAAAAATTTAAAAAAAAATCTGAAATTTTAATTTACACAGACTCTACTTACGTAAAAGATGGAATTACAACTTGGATAAAAAAATGGGAAAAAAATGGGTGGAAAACTGCTTCAAAGAAACCAGTTAAAAATATCGAATTATGGAAAAAATTAAAAAATTTATCATCAAAACATTCTATAAAATGGATATGGGTAAAGGGTCACGCTCAAAATAAATACAATAATCTTGTTGATGAAATTGCACAAGGAGCTATAAAAAGATAAATGATTAAACAAATTCCAAGTGATAAAATTAAAGACTTCATAAAAGAAAATCCAAAAAGTGTTTTGCTTGATGTGAGAACAAAAGAAGAGTGGGACCAAATAGGAAGACCCGATGGTGATAAAATAGGAATTAAAACATATTTTTTATCATCCCAGTTTCAAGGAAGAATTATTAATGAAAATTTTGTAAAAGAATTTGAAGATTTAAAAATTGATAAAAATACTGAAATTCTAGTGATGTGTGGATCAGGTAATAGATCTCAAAGAGCAGCGGAACTATTGTCTGAAAAAGGCTTTAAATGCTTAAATGTTTCAGATGGTTTTAGAGGAGATGGTGAAGGGAAAATAGGCTGGAAAAATAATCAACTTCCAACTAAATAATTAAATTCTGTCTAAAAAATTTTCTGCAGCAGACAATTCACAAGTTGCTGTTTCTTTTTCTTCTTCGATTTTTTTAACAATTCCGTCTTTCAATAACATTGTATATCTGTTTGACCTTATTCCTAAACCTTTTGCTGATTTATCTACTTCAGCCCCAATAGCTTTAGTAAATTTACAAAAAGGATCTCCCACCATTAATATTTTATTTCCTACGTTTTGATTTTGTCCCCAAGCTTTCATTACGTTTGGATCATTCACTGCTAAACAAACTATTTTTGTGACACCTTTTTTTTTTGCTAGATCATAGTTTTTTATGTAACCCGGCAAATGAATTGCTGAACAAGTTTTTGTGAAAGCTCCAGGCATCCCTAAAATTATCGTTTTCCCAGAATTGAATAAATCATTAGTTGAAATTTTTTTTACTTCATTTGAATCGTCCAAATAAAAAAAATCATTTTCAGGTAATTTATCACCAGGTTTTATTTTCATGATATTTTTCCTAATATATAGCTTTTCACATCGTTTATTTTGTTTTCTAAAATATCATAATTTTCTTTTTTATCCATTAAATGCGCTATCTGTTTTGGGGTTTCAACTTTCAGTGAAGTTGCCATTTTAATTGTTTCCAAAAATTTATAAGGGTGAGCCGTACCCAAAATTAAAATTTCAGAACCATCTTTTATATCTTTGGAGGCACCGACTGCAGTTGCTGTATGTGGATCAATAACAAAATCATATTTTTTCGAAAAGTTTTTTATTATTTCAATAGTTTCTTTGTCATTTATTTTTTTAGCATTGAAATCTTTTTTTATGATGGCAATCTGTTCTTTATTTAGTAAAAATGAACCTTTAGATTTTAAATCATTCATAAAGATTGAAACTTGTTTATCATCTTCATTAACCACATCAAAAAGTAGTCTTTCAAAATTACTTGATATTTGAACATCCATACTTGGGGATAGGGATGGTTTTACTTTAGTCGGTTTATATTCGCCTGTATTTATAACTCTTTCTAAAATATCATTTTCATTAGTGGCTACTATTAATTTTTCAATCGGTAACCCCATTTTTTTAGCAACATATCCTGCAAAAACATCCCCGAAATTACCAGTTGGAACTACAAAACTAACTTTTTTATTTTGAAATTTAAAATAAGAATAAAAGTAATATACAATCTGACAAATTATTCTTGCCCAATTTATAGAATTTACACCTGACATATTAATTTTTTCTCTAAAATTATTTTCGGAAAACATTTCTTTGACAAGTTTTTGACAATCATCGAATGTTCCTTTGATAGCAATATTGTAAACATTGCTTGATCCAATAGTTGTCATTATTTTTCTTTGTATATTTGAAATTTTTTCATGTGGATGCAAAACAAATAAATTAATATTTTTTCTATCATTTAATGCTGCGATTGCTGCTGAACCAGTATCACCAGATGTAGCCACTATAATATTTACTTTTTTATTTGAGGAAATATTAAATTCATCATACATGTTTCCTAGAACTTGCATTGCTATATCTTTGAAGGCCAATGTAGGACCATGATAAAGTTCTATTAAATTTAAATTTCCAAACTTCTTTAGCTGTACAACCTCATTAGAAGAAAAGTTTTTGTATGATTTTTTAATAATATTTTTTAATTTATTCTTTTCTAAACTTGATGAGCAAAAATTGAATATTATTTCTGTTGCTAGATCAACATAATTTAAGATACTTAATTTTTTAATCTCTGCTTCATTATACTTTTTTATTTGGTTTGGAATAAAAAGTCCTCCATCGGGAGCTAAACCTCTAAAAAAAATATCCTTAAAATTGTATTTAAGATTTTTGTTCCTTGTGCTGATGTATTCCACTAGTTAGATAGCTTTACTTCTTTTTTAAAGTTTTTCTTCCATGATCTATTCAGTAATCCTAAAAGAGAAAGTGAAACTACAATAATTAATAAAGCCATTTGGCCGCCTGATGTTTCTGAAATACATACGGCGCACATTTTAAGTGTTTCAGGGTTTGAAGTATCAATAATCATTTTTTAAAATATACAAACTGAATTATAGCTTCTTTTATATTCTTTGTCACATTTGGGTCAACTAATAAAACTAAGGCATATTTTTCTTTTACTCCTGCTTTTAAAGTTTGTTTCTCGTAGCAAAAACAGTTCATTTTAGTCATAAAATCTTTGAGTTCAGGGGGGTAAACCTGAAAGGTTGCCATTGCTGAAACACTTTTGCTACCCAAATTTTCTACTGAATAATTTATTGTTTGTACCTCTCCTGGCTGTAAAATAATATTTGTCTGATCTGACTCAAACTTTAATGGTAAATCTTTATGAACACTTGTTATTAGTTTGGTTGGAATTTTTTGAGAAATATTTACCTTTTTTTCAACAAACAAAAAATAAAGAATTATTATTAAAGTAATAATACTTATTGATATGAAAAATAATTTTTTATTTTTAAGCAAATTTGTCCACTAAAATTGATATAAAAATTGCAAATAAATATAAAATTGAAAAAGCAAATATTTGTTTGGAAATACTTTTTTCAGATTTTTCATCTTTTGTTTTTAAAAGTCTAAAACAAATAAAAATATAATATGCACTTAAAGGAAATGAAAATAGTAAATAGATAACACCCAAGAAATTTAGAAAATATGGAGCTATTGCTACTGGAAATAATAATATTGAATAGACAAAAATGTTTTTCTTGGTTGTTTCTACACCTGATGTGACGGGCAACATAGGTATGTTGGCTTTTTTGTAATCTTCAGATTTAAATAGACTTAGAGCCCAAAAATGAGATGGTGTCCAAACGAAAATTATTAAAAATAAAATTATAGGTTCTATTGAAATACTCCCTGTAGCTATTGCCCATCCAATTACTGGGGGTAGTGCACCTGCTGCTCCTCCAATTACAATATTTTGTGGGGTCTTTCTCTTAAGCCAAATTGTATAAACGAAGACATAAAATAAAATTGTCAAAGCAAGTAAAGAGGCAGCCATTAGGTTTGAAAAAAAATATAAGGCCCCGACTGAAACAAAAGAGGATATTACTCCAAAAATTAAGGCTTCTTTTTTTGTTAATTTTCCAGTTGGAATGGGTCTTAAACAAGTTCTAGACATTACCTTATCGACATCGGCTTCGTACCAACAGTTAAGGGAACCGGCAGCACCAGAGCCTAGGGCAACAGCAGTAATAGATAAAATTGCATATAAGTAATCTACGCTTTTGTATGGTGCAATTAAAAGGCCAACTACACATGTAAAAATAGCAAGAGACATTACTCTAGGCTTCATTAATTCAAACAAAGCCTTAATATAGTGGATACTATCAAATTTAAATTCTCTAGTTTTTGTGTTGGTATTTAACAATTGAGATCCTGTTATTAATTATCCGCCCAAGACAAAATAAATAAGTCTTGAAAAAAAAGTGTATTTAGCTTCAGCAACCATTAGACCAACAAAACACGCAATTGCTGTCATCGGCCACAATAATACATTCACAAGAGTATATCGTTCCCAAAACAGATGCATAAAGAAAGCCATAATTAGACCTGCTTTCAGGAACATAAAAAATAATATTAGAGACCATCTTAAAATTCCTTGGAATTGGTACCAGTCAACCATGTAAGAAAAAAAACTCAAAACAAATAGGAGGCCCCATATCCAAAGATATATTCCAATCTTGTGTGTTTGTGCTGGTTTCTCTTTATTTTTATCTATTTCTGTTTTTTCATTCATTGTAAAACCTTACCAAAGATAGAAGAATGCGAAAATAAAAACCCAAACTAAATCCACAAAATGCCAATAAAGACCTAATATTTCAATTGAAACATAGTCTGATTTCATTGTTGTAAAAAATCCACGTCTACCTGTATCAAAATCTCCTCTGTAAACTTTTCTGGCAAAAATAAAAAGAAATATTACACCTATTGAGACATGGGTACCATGAAAACCGGTTATCATGAAAAAGTAAGATCCAAATTGACCGGCACCAAAAGGATTTGACCATGGTCTCACACCCTCATGTATTAGTTTTGACCACTCAAAAGCTTGCATTCCGACAAAAATTAATCCTCCAATGGCTGTGGCAAGAATGAGATGACCACACATTTTTCTGTTTTTTTCATAACCATACTTTACTGCTAAAGCCATAGTTCCGCTGCTAGTGATAAGAACAAAAGTCATGATAGCAATCAGAAGTAATGGTACTGGTACTCCCATAAAATCTAACGAGAATACGTGGCTAGTATTAGGCCAATCAACAACAGTTGAGCCCCTTCCCTTCATGTAAGAAATTAAAAAACAGCTAAATATAAAAGTATCACTCAATAGGAAAATCCACATCATTGCTTTACCCCACTGAACACCTTTGAAGGCAGTTTGGTCTGAACCTAAGTCGTTAGGAACACTTTTCCAACCTTTAGGTAGATTATCTAATGATGAGTCTGACATAATTAGTTTTCCTTAACTTGATAACATTAATCCAAAAAGCACTAACCAAACAGCTAATAAAAAATGCCAGTAAACTGCACAAATATCAATTAAATTATTAATATCTTCTTTCTTGAGACTTCTTTTTATGAATTTTGAAGTAGTTTTTCCCCAAAAATATATACCTCCAATAATGTGAAGACCGTGGATTGTTGTAAATAAATAAAAGAAAGCATTTGCTACATTACTAGTTGCATAGTACCCAGTATTGATTAATTGGTACCAAACTATTAGCTGCCCTATTAAAAAAGAATATGCGAGGAAACCAATTAAATATAAACAGTTCTTAGTCTTATCAAAAATTTCTTTTTCAGCATATTTTGTTGTCTGGTGAAAAACTATACTACTCAATATTAAAATTCCTGTATTAAACCATAGAAGCCAAGGTTCTGGCATGTTTCTCCAGTCGTTTACAAGCATTCGATCAGAATAAGCAACTATAAATAATGAAAACAGTACGGTACTTGCTGCCATTATTGTTCTCAAACCTAGCTTTTGTTTTGTTATATTGACTGTTCTTCCTTCGTGGTCGTTATCAGCTTCTATTTGATCCGTTTCCCAAGGTTTTTCAGTTAGTAATTGAAAAATAGATTTTTTCTTGTTCACGTCTTCTCAACTTTCGCTCCTATAATTTCACTTGGAGGTTGGTTTTGTGGAATATAATCCTCTTTTGCACCAGGAACACTGAAGTCGTATGGCCATCTATAAACTTTCGGAAGTTCTTTACCCCAATTACCGTGTTCTGGAGGCATTTGTGGAGTTTGCCATTCTAAAGAGTTAGCTTTCCAAGGATTTTTTTCAGATTTTTTTCCAAGTCTGGCGCTTGCAAATAAGTTATATAAAAACAATAACTGAGCAGCTCCTACTATTAGCACTGCGATAGTAATAAATTTATTTAAAAGTAATGTTGATGTGTCGATATACGGGCTATCATAAATTTCAAAATATCTTCTAGGGACTCCGACGAAGCCTTGATAATGCATTGGGAAATAAATTGCATAAGATCCTAAAAATGTAATCCAAAAATGAATTTTACCCAAAGTTTCGTCCATCATACGTCCAGTAATTAATGGGTACCAGTGATAAATAGCTCCGAAGATGACAAGTATAGGAGCAATACCCATAA
The DNA here is from genome assembly GCA_902582475.1 of uncultured Pelagibacteraceae bacterium. Taxonomy (GTDB): domain Bacteria; phylum Pseudomonadota; class Alphaproteobacteria; order Pelagibacterales; family Pelagibacteraceae; genus Anoxypelagibacter. The sequence goes on from CACHSH010000001.1 coordinate 76,926, forward strand.
CCATATGAAAATGAGCTACAACAAAGTACGTATCTGATAAAGGAACATCAACTGTCACATTTCCTAAAAACAGACCAGTTAACCCTCCGTTTAAGAAAGTTACTATGAAACCAAGTGAAAATAACATTGGAAGAGATAGTTGTATATTTCCTCTCCACAAAGTTAAAATCCAGTTATAAACTTTTATCGCTGTTGGAACTGCGATTATTAATGTTGTTGTTGCAAAGAAGAAACCAAACCATGGGTTCATTCCGCTCACATACATGTGGTGAGCCCAAACAAAAAAGCTTAAAGCACCAATCCCGACGATTGCCCAAACCATCATTCTATAACCAAAAATAGTTTTTCTTGAGTGGACGGATAGTAAATCTGAGACTATACCAAATGCGGGTAATGCAACAATGTAAACTTCTGGATGACCAAAAAACCAAAATAGGTGCTGGAAAAGTATTGGGCTTCCACCCTCATGGGTTAACGTTTCTCCTAATGAAACCATTGCCGGCATGAAGAAACTTGTTCCAAGCAAACTATCAAGTGTCATCATCAAACAACCAACTAAAAGCGCTGGAAAAGCAAACATTGCTAGGACAGTTGCGGTAAAAATTCCCCAAATCGTTAAAGGCATTCTCATAAGTGTCATGCCTCTGGCTCTTAATTGTAAAACTGTAATGATATAATTTAGCCCACCCATTGTAAAACCAGCTACGAATAATATTAGTGAAATTAACATTAATATTATCCCCCCGTTGTAGCCAGGTGTTCCGGCTGTAATTGCTTGTGGAGGGTAAAGAGTCCACCCTGCTCCGGTGGGACCTCCAGGTACAAAGAAACTTGCTAGCAAAACTAAAACAGCAACAACAAATGCCCAGTAGCTGAGCATGTTTACGTATGGAAATGCCATATCTCTGGCTCCACACATTAAAGGTATTAATAAATTTCCAAAACCTCCTAGAAACAACGCTGTCAAAAGATATACGACCATGATCATTCCATGCATCGTAACGAACTGATAATAAGAAGATGGTTCAAGCCAACCAAGTCCTGGGAAAGCCAACTGAATTCTCATTAACCATGATAAAACTAATCCAAGAAGTCCTGTTCCAATAGCTGTTAAGGCGTACTGAATTCCAATGTACTTAGCGTCCTGCGAAAACACATACGTAGTCCACCAACTATGCGAGTGATAAAGTTCTTGATCCGGCAATTCAGCTTCTGGAACTGCATCTATATCAGGTGTAGATACAGATGGTGCATCAGCTACGTAGTCTGATTTGGCTTCTAATTTATGATCGTTTTCGTCTGACATAATTAATTATATTTTTATAGTTTATTTATCCTTTTTTACTAGTTGCAAATTGTCATTATTTTGACTTTTTGCTAACATTTTCTCAAAAGTTATTTGTTTTGCTTCCCATTTTTTGTAATCTTTTTCCTCATCTACGATAACTCTGCCCCTCATAGCATAATGGCCTGTTCCACAATACTCAGCACACAAAACTTCAAAGTCCCCTACTCTAGTTGGAGTCAACCAATAATAAGTTATAATTCCAGGCACCATGTCCATTTTTCCTCTAAACTGAGGAACATAAAAATTGTGCAAGACATCAATAGTTCTTAACTCAAACTTCACAGGTCTATCTTTCAGCACATGAAGTTCATCCGCGTCTACTAATAGATCATCTTTACCATTTGGATCTTCTAATATTAATCCGAAAGGATTATCATCATTGATATATTTAATATCTGTCTTTCCAAGTATGTTGTCTTTTCCGGGCAGTCTATATTTCCATCCCCATTGGTAGGCGAATACTTCTACTTTGTATGCATTTTCTGGGACAGTAACATATTGGTTCCAAACAACTAATCCTGGAGCCAAAAGTGCTGCAACTCCAATTGCGGTTGCCCATGTTAATCTGCTTTCTAATTTTTTATCCTCTGGTTTATATTCTGCTCTTCTCTCTTTTTTGTAGCTGAATTTCCAAACACAATAAGCAACGAAAAAACAAATGGCTACAAAGACAGCGCCAGTTATCCAAAATGTTAAAAGAATTGTATCATCCATGTTGCCCCAATTTGATGCTACTTCAGTCCACCACCAAGGTGACCAAAAGTGGAAAGCTATCGAGCCAATGGTTATTAAAAATATACTTAGAGCTACTATCATTTTATGCGTTCGAAATAATAAAAATTCCTATTAGTACAACGCCTGCAATTAAAATATGATTTCCTAAATCAATTAAACCAATTTTCTTATTTTTTGGATCAATTAAATCTTTCCATCTAAATGGTACCGATTTTCTTTTTACTGCAATCTCTGCTTCATTTTCGTTTTTCTCTAATCTTAAAGAGACTGTGAAAAAAACAAAATAAATGAACAGTACTAGAAAAATAACTAGACCAAGTAATAGTGCATAAGCTGTACTCATAATTTAATATCTATTTACTATATATATAAACTATATGCATGTTTAATAAGGTTTTGCGACACTTTTGCAACGTTAAAATCGCTTTAAATTTAGTGGATATTTAGTTGTTTTCCAAGTTGTAATTTAAAATTGTTGTTGATGCAATTGCTGCGGTCTCTGCACGCAAAATATTTTGGGCTAAAGTGATTGATATTACATTTTTATTATTAATTATAAATTGCCTTTCTTCTTCTGAAAAATCACCCTCAGGGCCAATTAAAATACAAATTGGATTTTTTTTGGATAAATTATTTTTTAAATCTTTTGAATTTGAATTAATATCACAAAAGACAATTATTCCTTCGTCAGGGAAATTTTTAACAAAATCATTTAGTTTCTGTAAATCTAAAATTCTTGGCACTGTGACTCGATTAGACTGTTCGCAAGCTTCGGTTATAATCTTTCCTGCTCTTTTAGTATTAATTTCTCTTACTATACTTCTTTCACATAATAGTGGAATAAATTTTTGGATTCCAAGTTCTGTGGTTTTTTGTATCATCAAGTCTTGCGGAACTTTTTTAATTGGTGAAAAAGCTAACCAAATATTTTTTTCTTTCGGAATAGGTCTTGATAGTTTTTCAATTTTAAATTTGATTAAAGTTTTTTCCTGGTCAAGAATTTTTACATCCCACTCACCATCTTGTGAATTAAAAAGTGAAATTTTATCTCCTACTTTCATTCTCATTACATTCTTAATATAATGAGATTGTTTTTCAGAAAGACTAGAAATAATACCTGTTTTTAATTTGTCTGGATAAAAAAGTCTTGCTTTTGATGCCATGAAGAATTTATATAAGTTAAGATGGTAAAATCAATTATTATTAGCAAACATGGTGGCCCAGAAGTTTTGGAATTAAAGGACGTAAAGGTTGGTTCGCCTGGTCCTGAAGAAATTAAAATCAAAAATTTAGCAATTGGTATAAATTTTATTGATACTTACCACAGATCTGGATTGTACAAATTAAAGTTGCCATCAGGTATTGGAATGGAAGGAGCTGGTATTGTCCAAGAAATTGGCTCTGCAGTAAAATATTTTAACAAGGGAGATAGGGTAACTTACTCACAAATGCCTTTAGGATCCTACTCTGAAGAAAGAATTATTCCTGAAAAGATTGCTGTAAAAATACCAGAAGGAGTGAGCGAAAAAGTTGCAGCAAGTATAATGACGAAAGGTTTAACTTCACATTATCTTTTATTTAAAACTTATAAAGTAAAAGCTGGTGAGTTAATTTTATTTCATGCTGCTGCAGGCGGAGTTGGACAGGTTTTTTGCCAGTGGGCAAAAAGTATTGGCTGTAGAATTATTGGAACGGTGGGATCTGATAGTAAAATTGATATTGCAAAAGAAAATGGTTGTGAGTTTGTTATTAATTATAATAAGGAGGATTTTGATAAAAAAGTTCTTGAGATAACTAATAATAAAGGTATCGGAGTGGTTTATGATGGTGTTGGGAAAAAAACTTTTGAAAAATCTATTAATTGTTTAAAACCAATGGGCATGATGATTTCGTTCGGAAACGCGTCAGGAGCTCTCGATCCAATAGATGTAAAAAAATATATAGCTCATAAAAGTTTATTCTTTACTAGACCAGGTTTGGCTGATTACGGAGCAGGTAGAGCAGCACTTGAAGAAGGAACAAGTGCACTTTTTGAACAAATTAAATTTGGTAAAATTAAAATTAAAATTTTTAAAGAATATAAACTATCTGAAGCAAAAAAAGCCCACGAGGATCTTGAGGGAAGAAAAATTTTAGGTCCGGCTGTATTAATACCAAATTAAAGTATGAAATTTATAAGTCCTTGTATCAGTATATGTAAAAGTAATCCAAAAACTGGTTTTTGCTATGGATGTGCAAGAACCGATGATGAAAAGAAGATTTGGAAAAATCCAGAGACAACAAATGAGTGGAAAAAGGAAAATTTAAAAATTCTAACTTCAAGAATGAGTGAATCACAATTAAAAACTTTTAATCAATCATATAATGAGAAGATTAAATTTGGAAAATTAGTCTACTCTAAAAATTTAGAGAAAAAACCAAAGACCTAAACCAACAATTGCGAGAAGGATTATTAGAATTCGTATTCCAAATAAATATCTTGTTAGGTTTTTTGACTCTTCAATATCTTTCTTTTTACCTGCACCAAATCTAATAACTAAGTAAAAAACTAATAGAAGGGCTAATAGAATAACAAGTATAATTGGTTTTGAAAACATAACTAGCTTGATACCATTATAATCGGCAAAAACAATCCTAATGCGTATAAAAGTATTATGACTATTGCTGCAATTATAAAAGCTCGAATAGCATTAATTTTCATATTTGCTATTTTCCATCAAATTTCATATCTGACAAATGTAATTTTAACGCATTTGTAGATAGAAAAATTTCAAATAAAAATAGTATTATTGATACAATCATTGATACACAACATGAGGCGAATATTAATCTAGCAATTATGACTTTATCTAGATACAAGCCTAATACGGTCATCATATTAAATAAAAAACCTAATCCCGCGGCTCCAATAGAATATTTTAAATAATTAATCCTTTGACTTAAACTTTTGAGTTGTTTCTCCCATTCGGGTGGGATGTGTTTCTCAAATACGTGCTCATCATGAAGTTTTCTAATCAGAGCACTTAAAGTATGAAATCTATTACTGTAAACTGCCATTATTAATGGTATAGCCGGAAACATTAATGCAGTTACTGTATAATCTATATTCATTTCGAATCGAATTGATTATGTATTTAGTGTTTGATATTTACAAGAACAATTAATGTCATCTAATTTAACAAATTTCATAGGTATAACAAGGCTCGATAAACCAATTGGTTTTTTATTATTATTTTGGCCATGTTCATGGGGTTTGTCATTGGGTCTATATTTTCAAAAAGATTTAAATACTTTTTTTTATTATCTATTTTTATTTTTTTTAGGATCAATTCTTATGAGAAGTGCTGGATGTATTGTAAATGACATTGTTGATGAAAAATACGATAAAAAAGTAAAAAGAACCAAGGGTAGACCTATAGCATCTGGGTCATTGAATAAAACTACAGCATGGATATATGTATTAATATTATGTTCCTTGGCTTTTCTAGTTTTAATTCAATTTAATTTTTTAACTATATGTCTAGGAATGTTTTCAATGATTTTTGCATTTTCTTATCCTTTTATGAAAAGGTTTACTTACTGGCCGCAATTATTTTTGGGCTTTACTTTTAATTGGGGAATAATCATGGCTTGGACTGCAATAACAAATGAAATCTCTTATTTGCCAATACTTCTCTATATTGGAGCCATATTTTGGACATTAGGTTATGACACGATTTACGGAATACAAGATATTTCAGATGATGAAGTAATAGGAGTAAAATCTACAGCAATAAAGTTCAAGAATAACATAAATTCATTTGTAATAGGCTGTTATTCGATGAGCACAATTATAATAATTTTGGTTATGGTTAATTTAAACATAAACTATTCTTTAATTTTTTTAGGCTTTTTTGTAATGACTTTATTTTATCAAGTGAAAATCTTTAAAATTAATAATTCATCAACTTGTCTTAAAGCATTTAAAATAAATAATTTGTCTGGATTTATGGTATTTTTAAGTTTTTTTTTATTAACAATAAATAATTGATGAAATTAAAAGAAGTTATAAAAATTGTAAAAAGACTATACAACGATTACACAAAAAAATATTTAGGAAGAGTAATTGTTGCTCTTCTTCTTTCTGTTGTTGTTGCTGGTTCAACATCGTCAATTGCTTGGCTTTTAGATCCGGCTGTAAAAAAAATATTTATCGATCAGGATAAAACTTATGCTATTTTTATTCCAATTTTAGTTATTTTTGCATTCGCTGGAAAAGGAATTTCATTATACTTTGCTAGATTAATTGTAATTGTTTTAGGAAATAGAATTAAACAGGCAATACAAATTAAAATGGCAAGCAATATTTTGTTCTCGGACTCACAAACTATAGAATCTAAACATACCGGAAAATATATATCTACTTTTTTATATGATGTAGGAATGGTTCAGGAACTAGTTAGTAACGGAGTATTAAATATAATGAAGGATAGTTTAACTTTAATTACTCTAACATGCTTGATGTTTTATCAAAATTGGAAGTTAGCAATTTTTTCATTAATTATGATGCCTTTAGCAGCTATTGTTGCAAAATCTTTGGGTAAAAGAATGGGGAAAGCAGCTACAGAAAGTGTAATTTCATCAGGAAATTTCACAACGCTTATTTCAGAAATATTACGAGGTTCAAAAATTATAAAAATTTACCAAAGAGAGGAATTTGAAAAAAATAGGAGTTCTGATGCCATAAAGCATTTAACTGATACTCAAATTAAAATAGGTAAAGTTCAAATTAGAGCAGCTCCTATTATGGAAACACTTACTGGGTTTATGATAGCAGGATTCATTTATTACTCTGGCAGCTTAATTGCACAAGGTGAAATTGGTATTAATAATTTCTTCTCTTTTTTAGCTGCAATGATGTTGGCTTATCAACCAGTTAGATCCTTGGCTACAATAAACATGTTAATCTACCAAGGCGCAGCAGCAGCTGATAGGTGTTTTAAAATTATTGATAGAGATATTCAAATTAAGCAAGAAGATAAGTTTCCTGAACTAAAAATAAAGCGCTCTAAAATAAAATTTGAAGATGTAAGCTTTCAGTATAAAACTGGAAAAGAGAGAGCAATAAAAAATATAAACTTAGAGATTGAGGGTGAAAAAATTACTGCTCTTGTTGGGCATAGTGGTGCAGGAAAGAGTACTATTTTAAATTTAATACCAAGATTTTATGAACCTCAAAATGGAAAAATAATTCTTGATGACCAAGAAATTAATAAGGTTTCCCTTAGTTCCTTAAGAAATAACATATCTTTGGTAAGTCAAGACGTTATTCTTTTTGACGATAGTATTGAAAATAATATCAGGTATGCAAAACAAGATGCTAAAGAAATCGATGTGAAGAATGCATGTAGACTGGCAGCTGCGGATGAGTTTATTGAAAAATTACCAAATAAATATGAAACAGTCATCGGCGAAAATGGCGTTAGACTCTCGGGTGGGCAAAAACAAAGAATTTCAATTGCAAGAGCAATATTAAAAAACTCTCCAATAATTTTATTAGACGAAGCTACATCCTCTTTAGATGCTGACTCTGAAGAAAAGGTTCAGAATGCAATATTTAATCTAACCAAAAATAGAACTACACTGGTTATCGCCCATAGATTATCAACAATTAATAAAGCTGATAAAATTATTCTTATGAAAGAAGGAAAGGTTCTTAAGTCTGGAACTCATACTCAATTATTAAAAACTTCAAAAGAATATGAGAGTCTTTATAAAAAACAAATGATGCATTAGATATGCTAATAATTTTTTATAATTTTTTAATAATAATTTTCTATATACCTTACATTCTAATCATTTATTTTAGAAAGTTTACTGGAAAAGAACATCCAGATAAATTTATAGAAAAAGTATTTGTAAGTAACTTTAAAAGACCAAAAGGTTTTCTGTTTTGGTTTCATGTCGCTAGCATAGGTGAATTTAAAAGTATTTTACCAATTATAGATTTTTATTTAAAACAGAATTCAAGTTATAGTTTTCTAATCACAACAGTAACACTAAGTTCTTTTAACGAATTGAAAAAAAAATATGGCACTAATGATAGAATTAAACATCAATTCTTACCTTATGATTTTAAATTTTTAATAAATAATTTTTTCAATAATTGGAAACCTAATATTATTGTATTTGTTGATTCTGAAATTTGGCCAAATTATATATTGAAGATAAAGAAGGAAAAGTTACCCCTTATTTTGCTTAATGCAAGATTAACAAAAAAAAGTTTCTTAAGATGGAACACTTTTAAAAACTTTTCTAAAGAAATATTCAGCTCTTTTTCAACATGTATTTCCTCAAGTGAGAATACCTCTAAATATTTAAATGTGTTAGGAGCCCAAAATATTAAATTTTTTGGCAATATAAAATTTTGTTCCTCTATAAGTAAAAAAACGAAAAATAATGAGCAATTTAAAAATATCACAAATAAAAAAGCCTGGTGCGCTTTAAGTACACATGCAAATGAGGAAGTTATATGTGGAGAAGTTCATGCTATTGCAAAAAAGTCAGTAAAAAATATTTTAACTATCATAATTCCCAGACATATTCATAGAACTGAAAAGATTTATTCAAACTTGAAAAATTTAGGCTTTACAGTTCAAATAAAAAATGAAAATGACTGCATTGATGGATCTGTAGATTTTGTATTAGTAAATTATTATGGATCTGTATCAAAATATATAGAATATTTTAAAGAAATATTTATTGGAAAATCGATGCTTCAAAAATTTGAAAATAGTGGTGGCCAAAACCCAATAGATGCCGCTAAAATGGGATGTAATATATATCACGGACCATATGTTAATAATTTTCAAGATGTTTATAGATTTTTAGGTGAGGCTGGATTTTCTAAAGAAACCAAAAATTCCCAAGTTCTGGCTGAAACTTTAATTAAAAATTTTCAAACCGATTTTAAAACAAAAGATGAAAAAATTAAGAAGATAAATAGTTATAGTTCTACAATTTTTGACAATGTTATTGCTGAGTTTAACAAGTTAATTAAATGAAAATATTGAAACCTAAATTCTGGGACCAAAATTACTTCACTTTTTTTTCTGTATTGATGTTTCCTTTTTCATTATTTTACAGAACAATTATTACTTTAAAAAAAATACTATCAAAAGAAAATAAATTTCCAATTCCAACAATATGTATTGGAAACATTTATATTGGTGGAACTGGGAAAACACCAATATCGTTAAAAGTTGCTAAAATTTTAAAAGAGTTTGATCAAAATCCCGTAATTATAAAAAAATATTATAAAAACCATGATGACGAAATATCACTCATAAAAAGATATAGTAAAATTATAGTTTCAAAAGAAAGAACTGATGCAATTAAAGAAGCTATTGAAAAAAATTTTAATTTTGTAGTACTAGATGATGGATATCAAGATTTAAAAATAAGGAAAAATTTAAATATTATTTGTTTTCATAGTAAACAAAAAATAGGAAATGGACTACTTATCCCCGCCGGACCGCTAAGAGATAGCTTAACAGAACTAAAAAATTGTCAAATTATTTTAGTAAATGGAAAAAAAGATTTTGAATTTGAGCAAAAATTAAAGAAATATAATTCAAAATTAGAATTTTTTTATTACGAATATTCTCTAAAGAATATAATTAATTTAAAAAATAAAAAACTTATAGCATTTGCTGGTATAGGTAACCCTGTTAATTTTTTTGATTTATTAAAAGAAAATCATTTAAATTTGATAAAAGAAATAAGTTACCCTGACCATTATAATTATACCGATAAAGATTTAGATGATTTAAACAAACTAGAGGATCAATTTAGAGCTAAACTAATTACAACAGAAAAGGATTTTTTAAGAATTAACCCTTATATAAGAAAGAAATTTGATTATATTAAAATTGAATTAAAATTCCAAGACGAAGAAGGCTTTAAAAAAAGGATCCAAAAAATTATAAAATGAAAACTATCAAATATATTTTCGAAGCAATTTTTATATATTTAATTTTTTTATTAATTAAGTTATTTGGTTTAAACTTTGGGAGAAAAATATCTTCTTACATTTTTATAAAAATAGGTTTCTTCTTTAGATCTAAAAATTTAATAAAAGAAAATATATTTACTGCTTTAGGAAATATTGACGACTCTAAAGTTGAAACCATAATAAAATCTATGTGGAAAAACTATGGTTTTACTTTTGCAGAATATGTTTATTTGAAAAAATTTCGTTTCAACAAATTTCCAAAAACACACATTAGTATTTCTGGAAAAAAAATATTAGAGGAAGTAATAAATTCTTCTAAACCGGTAGTTTTTGTATCCGGTCATTTCGCCAATTTTGAACTAATGGCAATGGAATTAGAGAAAAATAATATAAATCTAGCTGCAATTTATAGGCCTTTAAATAATTATTTTTTGAATCCATATATGGTTTCTATTAGGAAAAAATATATTTGTAAAAATCAGATAAAAAAAGGTTTGGCAGGAACTAAAGATGTGATCTCGTATATAAAAAAAAAATATAGCATTGCTTTAATGGTTGATCAAAGGCTTGGGGAGTCTGAAAGATATCCTTTTTTCAATAAACCAGCACATACGACTACATTACCTGCACAATTAGCATTAAAATTTGATTGTAAAATTATTCCAATATATTTAGAGAGAAATAAAAGTAATTTTTTTAAAATGGAAATTCAAGATCCAATTAAAATAGATAAAACTGGAGATTTACATAAAGATAAAAAAGAAATTACTATTAAAATTAATAAAATAATTGAAAAAATGATAGTGAGGAATCCAGAACAGTGGATTTGGACGCATGGTAGGTGGAAATAATTATTTTTTAAATTTTCTTTGTTCAAATCTTATTTTGACTTCTTTAGGCGAGTAATAAGCCTCTTGTAATTCAACATTCCAATAGCAAAGTTCATTCAGTGGTATATTTTTTCCTGATACGGCACATTCAACATAATCTCCTTCTTCAATAACCTGAAAAGAATTTGCTTGAAATTTAAGTTTTGCTTTAGTTCCGTTCATGCTAACTTAACCATTAATAAATCTATAATATATGAATTTAGCAGTTATAGGAAGTGGAGGTCGAGAGCATTCGATCTGCTACAGATTAAAAGAATCGGGAAAAATCAAAAAATTAATATGTATCCCTGGAAATGCAGGTACAAAAAATATAGCTGAAAATATTAATATAAATATTCTAGATTTTAATGAAGTTTATAAAGCTATTAAAAATCATAACATAGACATAGTGATTGTCGGGCCAGAAGAACCTTTGGTAAACGGTATAGTAGATTTCTTAAACAAAAAGGGGATCAGGGTCTTAGGACCAAATAAATTTGCATCACAACTAGAGGGATCCAAAGCATTTATGAAAGATTTGTGTAAAAAAAATAATATACCTACTGCAAAATTTGGAATTTTTGGGAATTTTGATGATGCTATTAATTTTTTAAAAAAAAGCATTATGCCAATTGTGGTTAAAGCAGATGGTTTGGCTGCAGGAAAAGGGGTGGCGATTTGCAATTCTATTAACGAGGCAAAAGAAAAAATTAAAGAGATTTTAGACGGTAAGTTCAAGTCTTCAAAAAAGGTAATTTTAGAGGAATTCCTTAAAGGTGAAGAATTAAGTTATTTTGCTTTGGTTGATAAAAATTCTTACCAGTTTTTTGGTTCAGCTCAAGATCACAAAAAAGTTGGTGAAGGAGATACCGGACCTAACACTGGAGGTATGGGCGCATACTCTCCGTCAAATCTTTTAAATGAAGAACTCGAAATAAAAATAAAAAAAAAAATTATAGATCCGACATTGCAAGCAATGAAAAATTTAGGGCACCCTTATAGAGGATTTCTTTATGCCGGCTTAATGATTTCTGAAGGAGAACCCTATTTAATTGAGTATAATATTAGAATGGGTGATCCTGAGTGTCAGGTTTTAATGATGAGGTTAGAAACAGACTTATTAGAAATTATAGATCTCGCAACAAAAGATAGGCTCAATGAAGTTAAAATAGAATGGAGCAAAACTAATTGTATTACAATTGTTTTATGTGCTAAAGGGTATCCGGATAAATATATAAAAAATAGTGAAATAAAAAATCTTAATTTAATTAAATCTGATAATTCAAATCAAATTTTTCATGCTGGAACATATGAAAAAAATAAAAAAATATTTTCAATTGGTGGAAGAGTATTGAATATAACATCTTTAGGTAAAGACCTGATTAAAGCTAGAAATAATTCTTTATTAAATATTAAAAAGATAAAGTGGAAAGACGGCTTTTATAGAAAAGATATAGGTTGGAGAGCAATTAAAAATAAATGAGAATAATAAGTGGTGAATTTAAAAATAAAAGACTTTTTTTTCCCAAAAACTTTGAAACAAGACCTTTGAAGGATAGTGTAAGAGAAAATATCTTTAATATATTGGAATACTCAAAAAGTATTAAAATAAAAATAAAAAACTCTTTGATCTTAGATCTATATGCAGGTACAGGTTCATTTGGTCTAGAGTGTATATCAAGAGGGTCTTCAAAAGTTTTATTTGTAGAAAATAATAATGAGGCTTTAGTAAATTTAAAAAAGAATATTTCAGATTTAAGTCTCTTGCATAAAACAGCCATATATCCAATTGACGTTTTAAAATTTCTTAAAGATTTTGATTTAAAAAAAAAAATTGAATTAATTTTTTTAGATCCTCCATACAAAGATAAAAATCACATTAAAATTATTGAAATTATAAAAGAAAAACAAATTTTGAGTAAAGATCACATATTATTGCTCCATATTGAAAAAGGCAAAAATAACAAAGACTTTACAAAAAAATTAAATATTATCGATAATAGAGTTTACGGTCGTTCAGAGATTTTATTTTTTAAACTTTTTTAAATTTAGAAATTCTCTGGTCAAAATTTTAACCTCTTCGACTGCCGGCTGATCATAAACATTTACATTCATCATTTTTCCAATAGCGATAGTCTCGAATATTAGCAAGAAAAATAGTTTTCCAATTGTTTTTTCATTTAATTCTTCAATGAATATCTCTCTAAAGGGAATTTTTTTTCCTTTTAATACTTTTATAAATGCATTTTTTTGACCTAACTTTATTTCACTAAATTTTTTTTTATTTAAGTGTTGCATATTTTTTTTTAAAAAATCTGCATTATTTTTTATACCATGAGATTTTTTTGAACTAAGGACATAAAAAATTTTATCTTTCGGACCGTCTAAATATAATTGCAGTAAACTATGATGATCTTTAGGTGCATTAGATACCATGGGCACAAAACCTTTTTTCTTTTTACCTAAACTTTCCGCCAAAAGTTGCTGAGACCACATCAAAAAATTCTCTAACTCAGGCACATAATTAAAAAAAATTAATATTCTACTGTTTTTAAGATTAAGTCTTTTAATTTCTTTAAGAGAATTAGATAAAAATTTTTTGTTATTTATTAATCTAGTGAGATCTTTCTTAAAGTTTTCTGGATTTAATCCCATTAGATATACTGGTAGCATTCCTACTTCTGAAAATACCGAATACCGACCTCCAATCAATGGGTCATGTTTTACGAATGTAAATCCCATATTATTTGCAAAATTTCGAAAAAAATTATTTTTGTTCTCAGATAAAATTATAGTATTTTTTTTTTTTAAAAAAGGTTTAAAAAAATTTAAATTTACAATTGTTTCATTCGTATTTCCAGATTTTGATATAATTAAGAAAAGACATTTTGATAAGTTATTTTTTTTTTTTATTTCTAATAGAAAATTTTCGTCAAGATTATCTATGAAAATGAATTTTTTTTTTATTTTATGTTTTAGGAAATGATATATAGCTTTAGAGGCTAGAATAGATCCTCCCATTCCAATAATTATTACTGTTTTGAAGTTTTTGAAATTTTTAAATTTTTCAAATTTTGACCTATCATTTGAATTGATAAAAAAAGTTTTAAAAATATTATTTTTTTTTTTACTAAGTTCTTTTATTATTTGATTTGCTGACATCATTTATTTTTTTTTAATTCTTTTAAAATCATATTCTCTAAATTAGATTTAGTCTTCTGCTCACTACTGCTTTTATATGATCCGAGGGCTGTCTCTACGGAATTTTTATTTCTAGTTTGTGTTTTATCTCTCGGTAGAGGAAGTTTTTCGTATTCCGGTGGTAACACAAGTGGATCCTTTTTTTTAATCAAAAACTCATCAGTATTTGTTGTTTTTTGACCACTCATTGTTTTTTTAAAGTCATCAAAGCCAGTACATCCCTTAAAAAAAACTAGGATTAGAAAAATAGAAAAATATTTCAATAGATATTTCATAAATTTTGTTTGAAAAAAAGCTCTTTTATTATCATAGAAAAAATTCCTAAAGATATAAAGATATCAGCAACATTAAATGTAAACCAATGATAATTTTCAATATGAATGTCAATAAAATCAGGAACAGCAAAATAGGTAAGTCTATCAAAAAGATTTCCCACTGCACCACCTATAATCATAGCGATAATAATTTTTCCAGTAGAGTCAGATCTAACCATCAAATAAATAAGATATATAATTATTAATAAGATTAATAAAGAAATTAAGTAATAAATTGTTGAGGCATTGAAGCTTAGCAAACCAAAACCTATTCCTCTGTTCCAATTTAAAGTGATATTTAGAAAATCGTTAATAAACAATTCTTTTTCATTACTTTCTATCAATTTTATAACATATGTTTTCGAAACTCGATCTAAGGCGAATATAACAAGTATTAATATAAAACTATAAATATCAATTTTTTGTATTTTTATTTTATTTTCCAACATTTTGTAACGGACAAATTTTAGTTCTTGAACATTTTTTTATATTTGCACCTGGTACTATTTTCCAACATCTTTCACACTTTGTGCCGTCAGCTTTTTTGACTGATATCGATAATTTTTCTTTTATATCGTTCTGTACAATTTTTGTGACATTAGATGTAATAAAAAGTTCCTCTGCATCTACGCTATTTAGAATTTCATGATTTTTTTGGGATAGTGAAATTTTTACATCAGCCTCTAAACTAGAGCCAATTATTTTTTTTGACCTTTTTTCTTCTATAGCAATATTAACTTCCTGTCTAAAAGAGAGTAATTTTTCCCATTTTTTGAATAAAGTTTCGTTCTGCCATTTTTCTGGTAAATCAGAAAAGGTTTCCTCGTGTATACTTATTTTTTTATTTTTATTTGATAAATCGGTTATTTCCTCAGTTGTGAACGATAATACTGGTGCATACCACTTTAACAGACACTCGAGGATTACATTAAGTAAGATCACACACGACTTTCTTTTTTGTGAGCTTACTTCATCACAATATAATGTATCTTTTCTTATATCAAAATAAAATGAAGATAGATCAAGTGTACAAAAATTAAGCAACTCTTTTTGGAGCTTATGGAAATTATAATCTTTAAAACTTTTTTTAATTTCTAAACTTAAAAGATAAAGTTTATGCAAAATTACTTGTTCTAATTCTGGTAACTCATTCACTTTAATAGACTTAAAGTTTTGTGGAGTATAATTGTCTCTTAAATTTCCTAAAATATATCTGAACGTATTTCTTATTTTTCTGTAAGACTCAGCATGTTGTTCTAGTATTGAATGATCTATTCTTAAATCTTCCGCATAGTCCGATGAAGCAACCCAAAGTCTAAGTATATCTGCACCATATTTTTTTAAAATATCCTCAGGTGAAATAATATTGCCGGCAGATTTAGACATTTTCATTCCTTTTCCATCCACTACAAAGCCGTGTGAAAGTATACTTTCGAAAGGAGCTCTGCCTCTAGTTCCGCAAGACTCTAAAAGAGAGGAGTGAAACCAACCTCTGTGTTGGTCAGAACCCTCTAAATACATTGATGCTGGCCATTTTAAATCTTTTCTTTTTTCTAAAACAAATGAATGTGTAGATCCGCTATCAAACCAAACCTCTACTATGTCATTTGATTTAATATAATTTTCTTTATTATATTTTTTTCCGAGAAACCTTTGTGGATCATCATGAAACCAACAATCAGATCCCTCTTTTTCATAAATTTTTGCTATATTTTCAATTACTTCAGGATCTCTTAAAGGTTCATTGGTTTTCTTGTCAATAAAAATTGGTAAAGGCACTCCCCAGGAACGCTGTCTTGAGATACACCAGTCTGGCCTTGTCTCAATCATTGATCTAATTCTTGTTTTTCCTTTTTCCGGGTAAAAGGTTGTTTTGTCGATAGATTCAATTGCTTTTTTTCTAAGCTTGTGACTTTCCATCGATATAAACCATTGAGGTGTAGCTCTGTGTACTAACGGTGCCTTGGATCTCCAAGAGTGAGGATAACTGTGCATTAAACTACCACTACCTAATAGATTATTTTGCTCTTTTAAATTTTTTGTAATTATTTCATCGGCTTTAAATACATGTGTCCCCTCAAAAATCGGAATATTCTTTGTATAAAGACCGTCGTTATTAACAGTTTCAATTGCCTTCATTCCATGTTTTAAACATAAATTAAAATCATCTGGCCCATGGCTAGGTGCACAGTGAACAATTCCAGTGCCTTGGTCTAAAGTTACAAAATTTGCCTCTAACATTGGCACATCATATTCGTAACCTAAATTTTTAAATGGGTGAGAGCATAAAGTATTATTAAATTCACTGCCCTTAAAAGTATCTAAAACTTCATATTTACCTAGTTCACAACTTTCTATCACTGACTGAATTAATTTTTCAGCCACAACAATTTTGTTTTTATTAATATCCAAAACCACGTAATTAATATCTTTATTATAAGCTAGTGCTTTATTTGCTGGTATCGTCCAAGGTGTGGTAGTCCAAATAATAATAGAAGTATCTTTTAAATAATCTTTATCAGTTTTTTTTACTTTGAACGCTGCATAAATAGTGTTTGATTTATGATCTTTATACTCCACTTCTGCATCTGCTAAAGCTGTTTTCTCAACCGTAGACCATAAAACAGGTTTGAAACCTCTATAGAGACTTCCTTCCTTCAAAAATTTACCTAGTTCTCTTACGATCTGAGCTTCAGCACTGAAACTCATGGTGGAATAATAATTTTCCCAATCACCTATTACGCCTAACCTTTTGAATTCTTTTTTGTGAATTACTATCCACTTTTCCGCGAATTCTCTACACTCTTTTCTAAAGTCCTTTATGGGTACTTCATCTTTATTTTTTTTTCTTTTTTTATATTGCTCCTCAATCTTCCATTCTATCGGTAAACCATGACAGTCCCATCCAGGAACATAAATAGAGTCTTTATTATTCATTTGATGGAATTTAGTAACGATATCCTTCAAAATCTTATTTAGTGCTGTTCCCATGTGTATATGACCATTGGCATAAGGTGGCCCATCATGAAGAACGAACTTAGTTTTGCCTTCTGATTTTTTTCTTAATCTTTCATAAAGTTTAATTTTATCCCAGGTTTCCAATATTTTTGGTTCTTTAGAGGGTAAATTTGCTTTCATTGAGAAAGAAGTTTTGGGAAGATTTAAATTATTTTCCGGCATAATATTTATTTTGCTTTTTTTGTATCTATTACAATCTGTTTTTTTAATTGCGATATATTTTTAAATTTTTTCTCTTTTCTAATAAATTTTGTTAACATTATTTTAATACTTTTATCATATAAATTTTTTTTCAAACCAAAAATATGTGCTTCTAATAAGAGCTTATTTTTTCCAAAAGTAGGCTTATAGCCTATATTTACAATACCTTTTCTTTTAACACTTTTATTTAAAATTATTTTTGATGCATAAACACCAGCTTTTGGAATAACATAATCTCGTAATTCTAAATTACATGTAGGAAATCCTATTTTTCTTCCGCGTTTTTCGCCTCTTTTAACAATACCTTCAATAGCCCAAGGTCTTCCAAGCATTTTATTTACAACACCAATTTTTCCCATAGTTATATATTTTCTAATTAAGGTTGATGAAATGATAGTTTTATTTTTATTAAGTGGTTTTACAGTCTTTGTTTTATATTTAAATAAACTCTCTTTTTGTTTTAGTAAATTTATATTACCAACCCTATTTTTTCCAAATTTAAAGTTTCGACTAATAAAAATTAATTTAGCATTTAATTTTTTATACAGAATAAATTTAATGAAATTTTCGGCAGTTGTTTTTGAAAAATTTTTATTAAACTTTTTGATTATCATAAAATCAATACCTAATTTTTTAGATGTCTGAATTTTTTGACTCAAAGAGTCTATTCTATAGTTTTTTATTTTTTTGTTAAAAAACATTACTGGTAGAGGATGAAAAACTAGCAATCCAAACTTAAGTTTATTTTTTTTAGCCAAATATTTTCCTGACATAATTACTTTTTGATGTCCTAAATGAAATCCATCAAAATTACCAATTGCAATTGCCGAATTTTTAAATTTTTTTGAAATATTAAAATTTTTATAAATTTTCATCTACCAGGTTAATTCTTTTTGAAAGTAGTTAGATGTAACATTGTGTTCATCCAATAATTTTTCCATTAAATTTTCATCAATTGTTTTGGATTTGTGCACTCCACTAGTTATAAATACCGAGTCGAGTTTCATATTGTTTGCACCTTTAATATCGGTTTTAAGATTGTCACCAATTACTAATGTTTTTTGATTTGTTTTTAAACAGGAAAGATAAACTTCTTTATGAGGTTTTCCAAAATATACTACTTTTCCACCAAGGCTTTCAAAAATTTCAGCTATTTTTCCAGCGCAATACTCTTCCTCACCGCCTCTATGAACAACCAAATCTGGGTTAGTACAAATTAATTTTTTATTAGTATAATTTTTTAATAAATCTTCATAAAATTTCAAATTTTCATACTC
The DNA here is from genome assembly GCA_902582475.1 of uncultured Pelagibacteraceae bacterium. Taxonomy (GTDB): domain Bacteria; phylum Pseudomonadota; class Alphaproteobacteria; order Pelagibacterales; family Pelagibacteraceae; genus Anoxypelagibacter. Next base: position 95,882 of record CACHSH010000001.1, read on the forward strand.
TTCATCAAAAAGACCTGTGCAAAGTATAAAGTCACATTCTTGTAAAGTAGTTTTATTTTTTTTAATATTAGAAAATAAAGAGTCATCTCTTTGAGGTCCAAGATGGTAGAATTTTTCACCAAATTTATTTTGCTTTAGAGAATTTAGTGCTGCTTCGCCAGATGTTAAAACGTTTTTTAAAAATCTCTCTTCCATTTTCATTTTTTTTAAAAACTCGACAACCTTCTTTGTAGGGCGAGGAGCATTTGACAAAAAGACAACTCTTTTTCCTTTTGACTCTAATTCACTTACTGCATTGACTGCTGATTTATTTAGATACACTCCATTGTGCATTACTCCCCATAAATCAATTATAAATGCATCATATTCTTGAAAAATTTCAGAAAGATGCTCTAATTTTTTAATTTTCATAGGAAATTCAAGCTTTTTTTGACAAATTTTTTATTATCATACTCTTGCAAATTTCTAAATACATACCATATTCCACATTATTATAAATTATAGGAGTTTTCATGAAATTTAGACCGTTACACGATAGAGTACTCATTAAAGTCCTTGATAGTGACGAAAAAACTAAGGGCGGGATTATTATTCCAGATACTGCAAAGGAAAAGCCTCAAGAAGGTGAAGTTGTTGCGGTAGGAAATGGTGCAAAAACTGATGATGGAAAAATCGTAAAAATGGATGTTAAAGCCGGTGACCGTGTTTTGTTCGGAAAATGGTCTGGAACAGAAGTTAAAATTGACGGAAAAGAGTATAACATAATGAAAGAGTCCGACATTATGGGTATTACAAAAAGTAAATAAATATAGAAGGAGATTAAGATGCCAAAAATTATAAAATTTAATAACGAAGCTCGCGCTAAAATGCTTAAAGGTGTTGATACGCTGGCTAATACAGTTAAAACCACGCTAGGTCCAAAAGGAAGAAACGTGGTAATTGATAAATCGTATGGTGCTCCAAGAACAACGAAGGACGGAGTTACAGTTGCTAAAGAGATTGAGCTCGAAGATAAATTTGAAAATATGGGTGCTCAAATGGTTAAAGAGGTTGCTAGCAAAACAAATGATAATGCTGGTGATGGAACAACAACAGCAAGTATTTTGGCACAAGCAATAGTGGGCGAAGGAATCAAATATGTAACTGCAGGAATGAACCCGATGGATATAAAAAGAGGGATTGATAAAGCTGTAGAAAGCGTGATTGACGGTCTAAAAAAAACATCAAAAAAAGTTAAAGCTAACGAAGAAGTTGCTCAAGTAGGTACTATATCTGCTAATGGTGAAAAAGAAATTGGGGATATGATTTCAAAAGCAATGCAAAAAGTTGGTAACGAAGGTGTTATCACTGTTGAAGAAGCAAAAGGAATTCAAACAGAATTGGATGTGGTTGAAGGAATGCAATTTGATCGGGGTTACCTGTCTCCTTATTTTGTTACAAACGCAGATAAAATGACAACTGAATTAGACAACCCATTAGTATTACTTCATGAGAAAAAGTTAACTAATTTACAACCAATGGTTCCATTATTAGAGTCTGTTGTTCAAGCTAATAGGCCTTTAATGATAATTTCTGAAGATGTAGAAGGCGAAGCTTTAGCTACGCTTGTAGTAAATAAACTTAGAGGTGGTTTAAAAGTTGTAGCAGTAAAAGCTCCAGGTTTTGGTGATAGAAGAAAAGAAATGTTGGAAGACATTGCAATTTTGACTGGTGGGCAAGTTATATCCGAAGATCTTGGTACTAAACTTGAAAACGTTAAAATTAATAATTTAGGTTCTTGTAAAAAAGTAAAAATTGACAAAGAAAATAGTACAATAGTTGCTGGTACAGGTAAGAAAGCAGACATTGAAGCAAGATGTAATCAAATTAGAAAGCAAATTGAAGAGACTACTTCTGATTATGATAAAGAGAAACTTCAAGAAAGATTAGCTAAATTAGCTGGCGGTGTTGCAGTAATAAAAGTTGGTGGCGCAACTGAAGTAGAAGTAAAAGAAAGAAAAGATAGAGTAGAAGACGCTTTAAATGCTACAAGAGCTGCAGTAGAAGAAGGAGTAGTAGTGGGTGGTGGATGTGCTCTTCTTTACGCCTCACAAGAATTAGATAAAGTAAAAGTCAAAGGTGATGATCAGAAAGCTGGTGTAGATATTATTAAGAAAGCTTTGCAGGCACCAATAAGACAAATTGCGGCCAATGCTGGGGTAGATGGTTCAGTTGTGGTTGGTAAGCTATTAGATGGAAAAAAACATACTCAGGGTTTTGATGCTCAAGAAGAACAATATGTCGATATGTTCTCTAAAGGTATTATAGACCCCATGAAAGTTGTTAGATCGGCTTTGCAAGATGCTTCTTCTATTGCAGGTCTTTTAATTACTACAGAAGCAATGATTGCTGATAAGCCTGAGGAAAAGGACTCTGGTCCAGCTATGCCTCCTGGTGGTATGGGTGGTATGGGTGGTATGGGCGGAATGGGAATGTAAACCCAATCACTTTAAAGAATTTAAAAAAGGCTGCAATCTGGCAGCCTTTTTTTTTGAATAAAACAAACAGGCCTGAGATTTCAAAATCAATCCATCTTTTAAAATTCTAAGATTATTATCTTTCAAAGTTTTCCCAGTTGAAGTTATATCTGTAATTATTTCTGATGAGCCGATAAAGGGATAAGTTTCTGTTGCTCCGAGGCTGGCAACCAATTTGTACTGTGTAACACCTTTCGAAACTAAAAAATTATTAGTTAAATTTGGGTACTTTGTTGCAACTCTCAATCTAGTATTTTTTTTATCTCTAAAATCGAAGGATACTTCCTCTAAATCAGCAACAGTTTGAACATCGATCCAATCATTTGGGATAGCAACCACAACATCAGCTGAACCAAAATCTAATTTTTTCTTAATTTCAATTTTTTGTTTCAGGTTCGTGGCCGACTCATTCAAAAGATCTAAACCTGAAATTCCTATATCAAGGGTATCATCACCAATTCTTTGAATAATCTCTTTAGCGTGTAAATATATAATTTTTATATTTGGATAATTTTCAAATTTTGCAAAATAATTTCTATCTCCCCCATTTGAAGTAAGTTTAAAATTATTTTTTTCGAAAAATTGGATTGCTCCTTCTCTTAATCTCCCTTTGCTTGGTAATCCTATAGTTATTAAATCTTTCATGATTTTAAATTATTTAAATTAATTGCAGCACCTACTGCTGAAATATTTTTACCAGCTCCGAGACTCTTCAATAAACCATCATACCTACCGCCTCTAGCTATTTCTTTTTTTGATGAATTGTATATTTCAAATACTACTCCAGAATAGTACTCGATGTCTCTACCAAAATTAGTAGAAAAGATAATTTTAGAATTTAATCTAGATAAATTTTTCAAACTTGATAGATCATTAAAAACACTTTTACTTAATTGATTATTACTAATAAAATTATTTAATGTTTTTTCTAATTTATCTAATGGACAATTGATTTTTAAAAAATCTTTTATAATTTTTACAGTTTTTTTATTTTCTTTGAATGATCTTGGATCTTTAATTTTTCTATCAAACCTAGATATGATTTCTGAAACTTTTCTGCTTGCAACTTCCTTGTTCTGATCAATATTCTTCATTTCATAAAACTTTTTCTTATCTAATTCCACTGTAGAAGGATCTACGTCGGAATTTGTTTCAAGCCTATCAAGTAAATCTTCAAAATATTTTGGCCTCCAGAAGTGTCTTTTTAATCTCATTCTCCATCTTTCCGGTATTTTTAAAGAATCGATCAATTGCTTGAATAAACTTACATCTCCAACTTTAATTGATATATTTTTAATTTTTATTTTATTAATCGAATTTGTTATTGTTTGTAAAACTTTTAAATCATCCAAAGATTTATTTTTAGAACCAAAAATCTCTAAACCTAATTGATAATTAACAACTTTCTTTAAACTTTTCGATCTTCTATAAGCTTGACCTGAATAATATATTTTTGAATTTGCTTTAGAGTTATCTTTTAAATATTTAATGCAAGAGGCAACTGTCAAATCTGGTCTTAAACACATGCTTTTCCCATTGTCATCCTCAAAAGTAAGCATTATCTTCCTAAAATTCTCTCCAGATCTTTCAATAATATAGTCCGAGTCTAAAAGCACGTCAGGTTCTGATAAAATAAAACCATCTTTCTTAAATACTTTTATTATATTTTCAGAATAATTTTTTGATTTCATTTGCTAGTTCCTCAATTTTAATTGAGCTCTCATTTCCACTTTCCAAATTTTTTAAAGTTACTTTTCCTGATTTTATTTCATTGTCACCATACAAAATAACAGCGGGAGATCCTAACTTATTTGCATATTCCATTTGTTTTTTTAACTTACCCTCTCCTGGATAAATTTCTGAACTGATGTTTATTGATCTAAGTTTGTTTAGTATATCAACGTATTCCTTAATTTTTTCTTTATCAAAAACACATATAATGATTGGTCGTGTAGATTTTATTTTGAAATCTTTTTTCTGCATCAAAGCAAAAACAAGTCTGTCAAGACCAATTGATATTCCGGTTGCGGGACAATCTAAATTTCCAAAATTACTAATAAGATTGTCATACCTTCCTCCTCCGCCTATAGATCCAAATTGAATGATCTGCTCTTTTGAATTTTTTACTTGAAAATTTAAATTAACCTCAAAGATAGGACCGGTGTAATATTCCAAGCCCCTAATAACCGATGGATCAAATTTGTAATTCTTAAAATTATAAGCCTCAAATATTTTTATAATTTCTAAAATATCCTCATTATCAGGAATTTTTCCCCGCAAGGTAGATTCGATTATTTTGATCTGATCATTACTAAGTTTGGCTCCCTTGGTGTAATCTCCTGATTTATCTTTTCGACCCTCTCCAAGTAGTTTTTTTGCCTCATCCCAGCCGAGTCTATCGATTTTATCTAGTGCTCGTAGTGTAGTTGAAATTTGATCTCTCGATGTAATTTTCAGTTTTTCGAATAATTTATCTGTTAATTTTCTAGAAGAAATTTTTACAGTATAATCTTTTTTATCTAAACCACATTTTTCTAAAATCTCAGAAATTAGTACACAAAGTTCTGCGTCTGCTTGTAAATTTTTTGTTCCTACATAGTCAGCATCGAATTGTAAAAATTCTCTAAACCTTCCTGGTCCAGGTTTCTCATTTCTCCAAACAGAACCTAACTGGTAACGTTTAAATGGTTTTGGTATTTCAAGATAATTTTTTGCAACATATCTTGCTAAAGGAGCAGTAAGATCATAACGAAGAGATAACCATTTATTTTCATCTTTAAAGGAAAATACACCCGCATCTGGTCGGTCCTTGTCAGGTAAAAATTTTCCAATACTATCCGAATACTCGAAGCTAGGTGTTTCGAGATATTGAAAACCGTACTTAATCATAACTTCTTTAATATTAGAAATTACAAAATCACGGATTAATAATTCTTTTTCTTTTCTGTCTACAAAACCCAAAGGTAAATCCTTTGAGGGTTTTGTTTTTTTAACTTTAACCATTTTTTGGTACAGCAGGGTGGATTCGAACCACCGACCCCTAGTTCCACAAACTAGTGCTCTAACCAACTGAGCTACTGCTGCATAACTCCTTTTTATATTAATTGTTTATAAATTTGTATTTTAAATATGTAGTGATTTAGCTAAGCAATAGCCTAGCGTGCACTCTGTGAGAGTGTGTGTGTGAGATCAAAGTGTTTTTTTTTACTTGCATTATCATTGTATGTAACAAATTAGAATTATTTTTCAACCCTAGATTATTGGGACAAAAACATAAATCTTAGTCTTTGTCCCAATTGTTTGTTTTGCTGGTAATTAAGATTTAAGATTTCTGTAGATTTACCGCGGCAGGTCCTTTTTCTCCGTTCTCTACATCAAAAGTAAGCTCATCACCTTCGTTTAAATGTTTTAAACCAGCTGCTCTTACTGCTGAAGAATGAACGAAAACGTCCTTTTCCTTATCTTCTCTTTCAATAAAACCATATCCTTTAGTTCCATTGAACCACTTAACTTTTCCTTTTAGACTCATTTTTTCTTCCTTATTTATTAACTTAACATAGTATTTATAATTAAATTTTAAATACTAATATGGCTCTTTAATATACTTAAAGAATAAATGTCAAGCTAATGATGGTATTTAAATAAAAAAAATTGACTAAATACCTAATTGTTACACTAATATGTAAAGAATAGTGGCTAGTATTAGAGCCCCTGTTATAGAAATATAAATATTTTTCTTATTTTTTAATAGTCTTAATATTTTGTTATATTTAGGCTCAAGGTATCCTAGCCCCGAAAGCATACCGGTGTCTGAAGATTTTTTAAATCCTTGGTCTCTCCCAATTTTTAAGAATCTTGATTTTCTTTGATCATATATTTGTTCGCCTGATAAGTTTTCAAAATCTTTTAAATTTTTTATAATTGCACTTTTTATATCAAGGGCAATTTGATCTGCATCTCTATGGGCTCCGCCTAAAGGCTCAGGTATAACTTCATCAATAATTCTTAACTTTAATAATTCTTCTGACGTTAATTTCATAGCTTCTGCTGCCTCCAAAGATTTTGTTGGATCTCTCCATAATATCGAAGCACATCCTTCGGGAGATATAACAGAATATATTGAATGTTCTAACATTATGACTTTATTAGAAGAAGCCAAAGCAATTGCTCCCCCCGAACCACCTTCGCCTATTATTATCGAAATGTTAGGAACTTTTAACGACATACAACATTCAATAGAATTTGCTATAGCAGTAGCTTGACCTCTTTGCTCTGCTCCAATACCTGGATAAGCACCAGGAGTATCAATAAATGAAATAACTGGAATTTTAAATCTGTCGGCTAATCTCATAAGTCTAATACATTTTCTGTAACCCTCTGGTTTCATCATACCAAAATTTCTTTCAAGCCTTGTGTTCAAACTGTCTCCCTTCTCTTGCCCAAGAACTAAAACTGACTTTCTATCAATCAATCCAAATCCTGCAATTATTGATTTATCTTCAGCAAATAATCTATCTCCAGATAATAATGTAAAGTTTGTGAAAATCTTATTTATATAAAATTTAGCTCTTGGTCTGTCTTCGTGACGAGCAACAAGTGTTTTTTGCCAGCTATTAAGTGTAGAATAAGTAGTTTTTAATTTTTCGTTAATTTCATCTTGAATTTTTTCAATTTTATTTGTGTCTACTTCTGAAATTCCTTCTTTATCAAATGGATTTTTTGAGTTCTCAAGATCTTCTTCGAGAGTTTTTATTTCTTTTTCAAAATCAAGATAATTTCTCATAAATTATTAAGGAAAAATAATATTATTAATTTAATTAAATTTCAAATGTGTCAATAAAGTGTTGTTAAACTACTTAATATTTGATGTATTATTGCCTAAAATGAAAAAAATTAGCTTAAATAATTTGCAGATAAATGAAGATTTATTGCAATTTGTAAATGAAGAAGCCATTCCTGGAACAAATTTAGATATAAATAATTTTTGGAGAGATTTTGATGCAGCTGTCCATAAATTGGCGCCTATTAACAAAAAGTTATTAAAAAAAAGGGATGAGATACAAAAACAAATAGATGAATGGCACTTGTCTAAAAAAGTATCGGATTTTGAAAAAAAAGAATATATAAATTTTTTAAATTCAATTGGATATATTGCTAAAAATCAAGGAGACTTTAAAATTGAAACAACTAATGTAGATGAAGAAATCTCATCTATTGCAGGCCCCCAATTAGTCGTACCAGTAGATAATGCAAGATATGCTTTAAATGCAGCCAATGCTCGTTGGGGAAGTTTATATGATGCGGTCTATGGAACTGATGTAATACCAGGAGAAATAGGAAAAGCTTATAGCGAAGAAAGAGGAAAAAAAGTTATAAAATATGTTAGAGAATTCCTAGATGATATTTTTAAGATAAATGATGGTAGTTGGAAAGAAGTTACAAAAATTCAAATTAAGAATAGTGAATTACAATTTTTAGTAGGAGATAAATTAGTATTCTTAGAAAATAAAAATCATTTTATAGGTTTTAACGGAAAAAAAGAAAGCCCTAGTTCAGTATTATTAAAAAATAACAAGTTACATATTGATATCATTATTGATCCTAATAGCAGTGCAGGTAAATCCGATAAAGCAAATATATCAAATGTAATAGTTGAGTCTGCTGTATCAACAATTGTTGATAACGAAGACTCAGTAGCCGCGGTCGACTCGAGCGATAAAGTGAAGTGCTATAGAAACTGGCTTGGATTAATGAAGGGAAATTTGGAGGCTGAAGTTATTAAAAATAAGAAGAAATTTATTAGAAAATTAAACTCCGATAGGATTTATCAATCTCCAGATGGATCAAAGATTATTTTGCATGGAAGAGCTCTCCTTCTTAACAGAAATGTGGGGCATTTAATGACTAATCCTGCAATAACCTTAAAAGATGGCACGGAAATACCAGAAGGTATAATGGATGCTTTTATTTCTACTCTTTGTGCACTTCACGATTTTAAAAACAAAAAAAATTCAAGAACAGGATCAATGTATATTGTAAAGCCTAAGATGCATGGTCCTGATGAAGTGGGTTTTACTAATGATATTTTCGAAACAGTAGAAAAAGTATTGGGTTTAAAGAAATATTCAATCAAAGTTGGAATTATGGATGAGGAAAGAAGAACGACTGTTAATCTAAAAGAGTGTATTAGAAAAGTAAAAAATAGAGTTGTATTTATTAATACTGGTTTCTTAGATAGAACTGGTGATGAAATGCATACCTCGTTTGAATCTGGTCCTATGATTTTTAAAGGAGAAATGAAAAAATCTACGTGGCTAAATACTTATGAGAACTGGAATGTTGATATTGGTTTAGAGTGTGGGTTTTCAGGAAAAGCTCAAATAGGAAAAGGAATGTGGGCTATGCCAGACAAAATGGCTGATATGATGGAGCAAAAAATTGGACATCCTAAATCAGGAGCTAATTGTGCTTGGGTCCCCTCACCAACTGCAGCTACTCTACACGCAACTCATTATCATAAAATCGATGTTTTTAAAAATCAGTCTGAAATAGTTTCTAGAAAAAAAGCTAAAATAGAAAATATTTTAGAAATTCCAAAAGCTGATAGACCAAACTGGTCAGTAGAAGATATTAATAAAGAATTAGAAAATAATGCACAGGGAATTTTAGGTTACGTTGTTAGATGGATTGATCAAGGGGTAGGATGTTCCAAGGTGCTTGATATAAAAAATGTTGGTTTAATGGAAGATAGAGCAACATTAAGAATATCTTCTCAGCACATGGCTAATTGGTTGCACCATAATATTTGTACAAAAGATCAGGTTATGAAAGTAATGAAAAAAATGGCTGGAATTGTTGACAAACAAAATTCTGATGACAAAAATTACAAGCCCATGGCACCAAATTTTGAAAGATCTATTGCTTTTATGACAGCTTGCGATCTAGTATTTAAGGGTCGAGAGCAACCTTCTGGATATACAGAACCTTTGTTACACAAAAGAAGATTGGAGAAAAAAGCTATTCGCTAGAAACTGGAATTCTATTTTTAAAAGCCGAAACTAAAGTTCCATCATCTAGTTGTTCTATTTCGCCTCCTACAGGTAAACCTTGTCCAAGTTTAGAAATTTTAATTTTATCGTTTTTAATAACATCTTCAATATAATGAGCGGTTGTTTGACCTTCGACAGTTGCACTAGTTGCAATAATTACTTCTTTTAGATTATTTTTTTTTACTCTATTTATTAGTGAGTCTATTAACAAATTTTTTTTTTCATATTTTTCATCAGAATTTAATGTGCCACCTAATATATGAAAATGTCCTTTAAAAATATTCGCAGATTCGATAACCCACATATCCGCTAGGTTTTCTACTACACAAATCTTATCATAATTCTTAGAGTCAGTTTCACATATACATTTTTGACTAACAACTTTAAGATTTCCACAATCATTACATCGAGAAACATTTTTATAAACATTTGCTAACAATTTAGCTAATGGCTTAATCATATTTTCTTTATTATTGATCAGTTTTAAAATTATTCTCTTTGCAGACTTTGGTCCAAGACCAGGTAGCTTAGAAAATTTTTTTATTAATTCATCTATTTCAGGTATGTTGTTATTCATTTAAAATGGCAATTTAAAATCAACAGGCAAATTTGAAACCCCAGTAGCTTTTAAAAGTTCCTCTGAAGTTTTTTTTTTCAATTTTTCTCTGGCATCGTTATGCGCTGCAATAATTAAATCATTTATAATTTCCTCTTTTTCGCTTTTTGCCTTTGGATTTATTATTATTGATTTCATTTCATAATCGCCTTTAAGCACTACTTTAACTAAATCACCGCCCGCACTTCCTTCTACTTCAATTTTTTTTAAATTATCTTGAACCTCTTTCATTTGTTCTTGCATTTTTTTTGCTTTAGATATCATGTCTGAAAAATCAGTCATCATTACCTCTCACATCTGTAAGATCGGCGTCGGGGAATACCTCCAAAATCTCTTTGTAAATCGGGTCTTCTTTCTGACGATCTAATAGTATTTTTTTTGTCTCAATTTTTTTTTCTTGTAATGTTTTTTCTCCTTTTTCTTTACTGAGAGTGATAATCCATCTTTTATTGGTCCATTTAAATAAGCTTTGTGAAAGCTTCTTAATAAAATCTTTTTTTAAGTTTTCGTTAAAATTTATGTCAATTTTTCCATATTCAAATCCAACAAGCTTAACGTTTCTTTCTAGATCGTACTTTAATTCCATATCTTTATCTTTACCGGCCATAGCAACCAAATCAGAGAAAGATCTAACTTGAAAATCTTTTTTATCATTTAAGTCATTTTCTAAATTCTTGTCTTTAAAAACTTTTACTTGTTCTACACTTTTTAACTGTTCTTTAGCAGGAGTTGTTACACTCGACTCCTTATTGTTTTCATCAATTTTTTTTTTATAGCTCATTGGATCACTGATTGGTGATTGTGGTGAGTTTTTAATTAATTCATTTTCCTCCATATCTTTGATGTGCATGAGTTGAATTAAATACATTTCTAAGGCAACTCTATCACTAGATACAGTTTTTAAATCTTCAATAGTTTTAATAGTTAATTGCCAAAATAAACCTAGATCTTGATTGCTTAAACCTTGAACACTTTCTTCAACAAGTTTTAACTCATTTTCAGAAATAAATAGATCTTTTTCTATGGCCCCAAGATTTATTCTTCTACTAAATAAATAAATGAGCTCTAAAATATCATTTAAGAATAATTTACCATCTAATCCCTCATCAAAAATTTCTTTAAATTTTTTCAAAGCATTCTCTTCGTCACCAGTAAAAACACTTTGTAACAAATAAATTAACTTGGATTTATCGACTAGTCCAAGCATTTTCCTAATATCTTTTTCGTCTATAATTTTGTTAATATTCAAAGTTTGAAAAATCAGAGCACGGTCAAGAAGGGAGATTGCATCTCTAACAGATCCCTCTGATGCTCTAGCCAAAAGATCAATGGCAAGATCAGATATTTTTCCTTCTTCTATTTCAGATATTTTTTTTAAATGATCTGAAATAATTTTTAAACTAACCCGTCTTAGATCAAATCTTTGGCATCTTGACAAAACTGTTATTGGGATCTTTCTAGCCTCTGTAGTAGCTAATATAAATTTTAGTTTTTCCGGCGGTTCCTCTAAAGTTTTTAACAAACCATTAAATGCTTGTTTTGATAGCATATGGACTTCATCTATAATAAATATTTTATATTTAGCGCTTGTAGGATTATATTTTGAATTCTCAATCAGCTCTCTTACATCATCAATACCGGTTTTAGATGCCGCATCCATTTCAAGTACATCAATATGATTTGAGTTTTCAATTTCATTGCAATGATTGCAAACATCTTCTTTGTCACACATTTTATCAGTATTACTATTTTTAGAACAGTTTAGAGCTTTTGCAATTAAACGGGCCGTTGTTGTTTTTCCAACTCCCCTGATGCCTGTTAAAAGATATGCGTTGGGTGTCTTGTTTAATTTAATTGCATTAGAAATAGTTTCGGCCATTACTTCCTGACCAATCAACTCTTTGAATGTTCTAGGCCTATATTTTAACGCTAAAATTTTTGATTTATTTTTGTTCATCGCTCAGGAGACCAAACAACCCGCTTTCAAAAGTTCGTGCTGCTGTTTTTACACCCTGACACAATAAACATATCGAAACCGCCTGAATGGCCTCCAAATTATTATATCAATATCAAATTCAATTCTACAAGTCTGGAATCTATGATTTGTGGACTATTTTTTTTGCCTATAGGAAGAAGCCTCATAAACTCCCAGAATATTTAGACTTTGAGTATGAAAACCCAATTCTTCCAGTGCTTTTTGAACTTTTGGATCCTCAATATGCCCTTCTAGATCTAGATAAAAATTTGTTTGCTCAAATGTATTTTTAACAGAAAAACTTTCTAACTTTGTAAGATTTACTTGGTTTGTAGCAAAACCTCCGAGACATTTATAAAGTGCAGCATAAATACTTTTTACCCTAAATATGCAACTGGTAATATATTTTTTATTTTTTTCATATTCTGGTTGACTAATATTTTTACCCATGATCAAAAATCTTGTAACATTACCAGTGTCATCTTCTATATTTTTTTCTAAAATCTCAAGATCATAAATTTTTGCCGAAAGTTTTGACGCAATTGCTGCTATGGAATTATCATTACTTTTCGAAAGTTCTTTAGCTGAACCTGCAGTGTCTGCAGAAATTATTGTTTTGAATTTATTTTTTATTATAATTTTTTGACACTGATCAATGGCTTGAGCATGACTACGGACATATTTAATTTTTTCCATCTTAGTACCTTTTTTTACTAATAGATTGTGTTCAACTTTTTGAAAATGTTCCGAGTAAATTTGTAATTTATATTTTGGTAATAAATAATGTATATCTGCAACTCTTCCTGCTAATGAATTTTCAATAGGAATCATTATTTTATAATCTTGATCTTCATGGGCAGTTTTAAAGGTTTCTTCAAAAGTAGAGCATGTTTTTATTTCTGAACCTGGGAAAATTTCCTCACATGCCAAGTGCGAGTAAGCACCTTTCTCACCTTGAAATGCAATTTTATTTTTTGGCATTAGTTTTCCATAGCTCGTTTTACTTTAAAAAAATCTTTTTCAGTATCAATACCAAGTGGATTAGATTTAACATAGCCAACATGGATTATCATATTATTTTCAAGAGCTCTCATTTGTTCTAAATTTCTATCTAACTCTAATTTACTTCTTTTTAAATTTACATACCTTATAAGAGCTTCATTAGTAAAGCCATAAATACCAATATGATGATAGACAAATTTATTGTTCTTTTTATCTAATACTCTTTTAAAGTCTTTAGCTTCAGAAAATCTGGTTTTTTCAATATTATTATTTGTTATAACCTTCACTATATTTTTATCTTCTATTTCATCTTTGTTTAATGGTGAAGCTAAAGTTGCCACATCACAAGAACCTTTTTTTAGATAATTACTGAGAAATAAAATTGCATTAGGATCTAAATTTGGCATATCCCCTTGCAGATTTATTATTATAGCAGGTCTAGAAGAATAAAAGTTATTGAAAGCTTCGAAAACTCGGTCAGTACCAGTTTCATGCGATTTTTTTGAAATAAAAGATTTCCCTCCATTCGATTTGATCAAGTCTGAAATTTCTTTATCAGGTGTTGCAACAACAACTTCTCCCGCGCCTGATTTAACAGCTAAATCATAAACATGTAATATTATTGCTTTATTTTTTATAAGCTTTAATGGTTTGTTTGGTAGTCTTTCGGCTTTCAAACGAGATGGAATTATAATAACGGTGCCATTCATAAATATTTGTGCGGCTCAAGGACGCAATAATGATTAATTTAATTAAAGTTTTTTTAATTAACTCATGATATATCTGGTTATTAATTACCAAATTTATGAACGGTTTTGAAATAAATAAAATTATAGCAGCAATTATTTTTACGGTATTAGTCGTTTTTGGAATAGATAAGTTCACCGATCTATTATTTCAAGTAGAAAAGCCAAAAGAAGCTGCATATGTAGTGGAAGCACCAGCTGTAAAAACTGCATCTTCATCGTCTGACTCTGGTAGTTTTAATGTAAAAGATTTCTTAGCTTTAGGTGATATTGAACATGGAAAAAATGTATTTAAAAAATGCACTGCTTGCCATGTAGTAGCTAAAGGTGGAAAAAATAAAATTGGGCCTGTTTTATATGGTGTTCTAGGAAGAAAATCGGGAGCAATATCTGATTATAAATATTCTAAAGCTTTAGCGGCTCATGGAAAAGTATGGTCTTACGAAGAAATGAATGGCTATCTTTTGAAACCAACAGCACACATTAAGGGTACAAAAATGGCTTTCGCAGGATTGAAAAAAGAAAAAGATAGAGCTTCAGTTATACTTTATATGAACTCTCAAAGTGATAATCCTCTAGCTAAGCCTTAAATTATTTTAAACACCATTCGATTATGCTTTTTTGAGCATGAATTCTATTAAAAGCTTGTAACCAAACTACTGATTGTTTTCCATCCATAACATCGTTAGTAACTTCTTCACCCCTACTTGCTGGAAGACAGTGCATAAATATTGCATCTGTTTTTGCTGAGTTCATTAACTTTTTATTAACCTGAAACTTTTTTAAAATTTTCTTTTTTTTCTTTTTGTCGCCTTTATCACTCATAGATATCCATTTATCGGTCATTACACAATCTGCGCCCTCGACAGCTTCGAAAGGATCTTCGGTAATTAAAAGTTTACAATTGTTTTTTTTTGCTTCACTTACTATTTTTTTATTTGGCTGGTATTTTTTTGGACAAGCAATTTTAAACTCAAATTTAAACTTGGTTGCAGCTTCAATAAAAGAATTTGCTACATTATTTCCATCTCCTAGCCACGCAATAGTTTTGCCATTAATATCTCCTTTTGATTCTTCAAAAGTTAAAATGTCAGCCATTATTTGGCACGGGTGACTGAGGTCTGTTAGTCCATTTATTATCGGAATATCTAAATGCTTTTGAAATTCATCAACATCATTATGAGAGTCTGTTCTTATCATCAAAATATCTGCATATTGTGAAAGAACCTTAGCTGTATCCTTTATTGTTTCATCTCCTTTGCCATAATGAATTTCATCTTGGTTTAAAATAATTGATGATCCTCCTAATTGTTTCACTGCAAGATCAAAAGATATTCTTGTTCTTGTAGATGGTTTTCCAAAAAGCATAATCATGGTTTTACCTTTTATCGGTAAATCTACATCGGGTTGGGAATTAGGTATTTTTCCTCTTTCAGATTTTCTTTTTTTAGCTCCATCGATAATTGATCTAAGATCATTTTTCGATAAATCTGAAATATTAATAAAATTTTTCATTTTTAATTATAATTTTTGCAAACTTTTCTAATTATGTTCACTGCAAGATCTATTTCTTGTTTTTTAACATTTAAAGGAGGCAAAATTCTGACTACATTTTCTCCTGCTCTTATTGTAAGTAATTTGTTTAATTCTAATTTTTTAATAAAGTTTGATTGGTCTTCAAAAAGTTGTAATCCGATCAATAGTCCAATCCCTCTTACCTCTTTGATTATATCTGGGTAATCTTCTTTTATTAGGTTTAATTCATTAATAAAATATTTTGATAATTTTTGTACATTTTGTAAAAATCCTTTTTTAAACATTTGATCCATAACAGCATTTCCAACGCTCATTGCTAAAGGATTTCCACCGAAAGTACTTCCATGAGATCCAGCTGTCATCGCGGGTGCCACCTTTTTATTCATTAAAACTGCGCCAATTGGAAAACCACCACCAATACCTTTGGCTATTGGAACAATATCAGGCTTTATTTTAGCATGTTCAAATGCGAAGAATTTACCAGATCTACCTACTCCACATTGAACTTCATCGAGAATTAAAAGTATTTTTTTCTTATTACAGAGTTTTCTTAAACCCTTTAAACACCAATCAGGTATAACTTTTATTCCTGACTCGCCCATCGCAGTTTCACACATTATTGCTGCTGTTTTTTTTGTAATGGCTTTTTCTAAACCTTTATGATCAGCATAGTCAAAATGATCAAACCCTGGTACTTTTGGCCCGAACCCCTCAGTCATTTTCTTAGATCCGCTTGCAAAAATTGCAGCTAAAGTTCTACCGTGAAAAGAATTTTTTATACAAAGTATTCTATTTTTTTCAGGTTTCCCTTTTGAGTAAAAATATCTTCTCGCTACCTTTACAGCAACTTCAGTGGCTTCAGCACCGCTATTTTGAAAAATAACATAATCTGCAAAAGTTTTTTGTTTTAATCTTCTTGCAAGTTTTTCACCTTCTGGAATTAAAAATGCATTTGAAACATGCCAAACTTTTTTTGCTTGTTTATTCATCATTTTTGTTAAATAAGGGTTTGCATGACCCAATGAATTAACCGCAATACCTTGAACAAAATCTAGGTATTTCTTACCATTTGTAGAATATAGAAAACTTCCCTTACCTCTTTTAAAAGAAATTTTTCTTCTGTTGTAATTTTTAGCTAATGCAGACATTTTAAGACTTTATTTTATAACCTTTTTTATAAAGCATGTAAGACACAAACCATAGTAAAATTGATAGTCCTACAAGATAGATTGATCCAACAAAAATTGATCCGTCTGATTTTTCCAAGAAACCGTATCTAAAACCATCAATCATGTAAAAGAAGGGATTACATTTGCTTATTGTTTGTAAAATTACGGGTAATCTTTCAATTGAATAAAAGGTTCCTGATAAAAAAGAAAGCGGTATAATTACAAAACTTGTTACTGTAGCCATATGATCAAATTTTTCTGCCCACAAGCCTGCTATTACACCAATACAACCAAGTATAATTGATGAAATTAAAGTAAAAAAAATTACTGCATAAATATTTCTAATTTCAATATCTACTAAAAAATAAAATATTATTATTGATATGAAGGCAATCATAAAACTTCTAGTTGCAGATGCTAAAACAACTGCCGTTGTAACTTCACCTGGCGAAAGGGGAGCGTATAAAATATCAACAATGTTTCCTTGAATTTTACCTATCATAAAAGATGAGGAAGAATGTGAAAACGCTTGTTGTATAATCTGCATTGCTATTAGTCCTGGAGCCAAGAAAGTAATAAAAGGATAACCCAAAACATCTGCTCTTTCGTTTCCTATTGCCAATGCCAAAACTAAAAGAAATAATAAGGACGAAATTATTGGTGATAAAAGGGTTTGTATCCAAACAATAAGGAATCTTAAAACCTCTTTTTTATAAAGTGTCCACAGCCCAATCCAATTTACTAGGCCAAATGCTACTGTTTTTTTAAGTTTATATTTTTTACTAATTTCAACCATACGTAGTCTTATAACTTTAAAAAATAATTTTTCTGTGAAAAACTTTTTTTTCAACCAAAATTAAGTCTATTTCATTTTAATAGTACTAGATTATGTATTAATTTATAACATGGAAACTAAATATAGTTTCCTCACAAATGAGTTGGACACACGAAAAAGAAGAAAAATTAAAGAAATTGTGGGAAAAAGGACATACTGCAAGCCAAATAGCAGAGATTCTTGGCGACACAACTAGAAACGCTGTAATTGGAAAAGCACATAGACTTAAGCTTGCGGCAAGAGCTACATCCAAAAGATCACAATCACAAAAAAGAGAAGTAACAACCAGTGAAAATAAAAGTGAGAAACAGATTAGTAGAAAAAGTAAATTTAAATCTATTCTTTTGGATAAAAACTTCGAGCCTGAAAACCCAAAAAAGTTAGAAGAGCTAGGGGATAAGAACTGTAGATGGCCCATAGGACACCCTGACGAAGAGGGTTTTTATTTTTGTGGCAGATCTCCGATCGAAGGATTTTCTTATTGTAAATTACACGTGCTTTATGCATTCCAGCCTAAAAATCCTAAAGAAGATCTGATAGATAAAGAGGATGATGTTCCAGCTTTTATAGAAAAGAAAGTTAAAGCTTCTAAGTAATCCTTTAATAAAACCTTAACAATACTTTAATATAATAATCAGGAGAAAAAATATGAATAAAATAACTATAAAATATCTTAAATGGACAAGTACGTTTTTAACCTTGTTTGGAATATTAGCATTCTATTTAGATTACTATCCTTACAGCATGATACCTCACGGACTTGGTATTATTGGATGGACAGTTGTAGGAACCATAACAAAGGATAAACCGTTACTTACAAACTTTGCATTGCAAATACCTATAATGTTTGCGGGTATAATAAAGTATTCGATATAGATTTATGAGGAATATTTTGTTTGTGTGCACAGGCAATTCAGCAAGAAGTATTCTTGCAGAAGCTTTGGTCAATAAAAATTATAGTTTAAAATTTAAAGCTTTTAGCGCAGGTAGCAATCCTACAGGGAAAATAAACCTTAATATAAAAAAATATTTAGAAAAAAAAAATTTTGATATATCAAATTATTCTTCAAAGAATTTTGACCAGTTTTTAAAAAATAAAATAAAAATTCATCAAGTTATAACAGTTTGTAACAATGCCCATAATGAGGTCTGTCCGGTCTGGCCTGAAAAAAAAGATATAATTCATTGGGATATTGAAGACCCTGTTGAAAAAATTAAATCTGCTACTTCTGATACAGAGATTGAAAAAGTAATTGATGAAACTTATGAAATATTATCTAATAAGATTAAAGAATGGGTCTCAAATGAAGAATAAAATATTTGTTGGTGAATTTATAGGAAGTTGTTTTTTAGTCATGATAATTGTTGGCTCAGGTTTAATGGCTGAAAACTTAAGTAATGACGTTGCTGTGATGTTAATTGCAAACACAATAGCAACAGGAGCAGGTTTATTTGTGCTTATTACAGTATTTGCTGATGTATCAGGAGCTCACTTTAATCCATTTGTAAGTATTGCCATGACAATAACGGGAAAATTAAAAAAGAAACTGCTACCCTACTATATCATTGCTCAATTGATTGGTTGCTTGATTGGTGTTGGTTTAGCCAATTTCTTTTTTGAACATGACATTTATGAATTATCTACTAAATCAAGAGATGGAATTTACATATTCACATCTGAAGTAATAGCAACATTAGGGCTTATAATAATAATTTTTGGCTCTATGAAGTCAGGAAAAATTGCTGTTGCTGCTAGTGTTGGTCTTTATATTACAGCTGGTTACTGGTTTACTTCGTCTACTTCTTTTGCAAATCCAGCTGTTGCGATTGCTAGAACTTTTACAGAATCGTTTACTGGTATTAGTTATTTAAACACTCCTTATTATATCTTAGCTGAACTTGTAGGAATGTTAATTGCTGTATTTATTGTTAAAAAGTTATTTTTAGTGAAAAATTGAAAAATACAAAACTTGCCAATCGGATAAGTTTAATTAAAAAATATTAAAAATTTGTAAACTACAGGTTGTATAAAATTAACTTTTAGATTTATGAAT
>CACHSH010000002.1 GCA_902582475.1 uncultured Pelagibacteraceae bacterium
TTATAGGACTTTAGATATAGGCTAACTTACTATCCTAGGATTAGGTAAAGGAATTATAAATTTACCTTTATAACCTTTCATTTTTAAATTTTTTATTAGTTCTTTTGAAATATGCCAGGACAGCAATAATAAATATTCAGGTTTTTTTCTAAAGATTTCCTCCTCAGATACTATTGGTATTCTCGTACCTGGTAAATAATGATTAATCTTATGGGATCCTTTAATTTCACAAATACAATTTATTACTCCCTTTGTTAGACCAACATAATTTACCAAAGTAGTCGCTCTAGAGGGTGCTCCAACTGCAAAAATTGTATTATTTTTTTTTTTAATTTTTTCTAATTTATTTAGTAAATCTACTTTAGATTTAAAAACTTTATCACAAAATAACTTTATGTTTTTGTTTGATAAAAATTTATTTTCCTCTAAAAGAGCTTTTTTTACACTTTTATCAATAACATATTTTTTACTTTTTACAGCATGAACTCTGATTGAGCCACCATGAGTATTTATTTTTTTTACTTTAATAATTTTCATTCCATATTTTTTAAAAATATTTTTTAAACTATTTACTGTGTAATATCTTAAATGCTCATGGTATATCGTATCGTATTGAAGTGTCCTTACCAGTGATAGAAAATAATGGGACTCACTTATGAAAATCCCATCAGGTTTTAATAATTTAAGAATATTTTTCATTAGATCATCAATATTATCTATATGCGCAAAAACATTTGTAGCAGTGATAATTTTTGCTTTTCCGTATTTTCTATTTATTTTTGAAACAGATTTTTTATTAAAGTAATCGATTATAGTTGGTATCCCATCCTTTATTGCCTTGTAACCAATTTTTTCTGGAGTAATTCCTAAAACTTTACAATTTTTAAATTTTTTAAGTAGGTTCCCATCATTCGAGCCTATATCTACAACGAGATCATTTTTATTCAAACCAAATTTTTTTTTTGTTTCTAAGAATAGATTTTCAAAATTGTCACGTAAAATTTTGGTAGTACTACTTGTATAAGGATAGGTTTTTGGAAATAAAATTCTTTTATCAACTATATTATCAATTTGAAATAATTTTGAAGAAGGGGAATACATTAAGTTAGTTGGAAAAAAATACTCAAAATTATTGTTAGAATTAACTTTTTGCATTTGGTTAACACCAGGCAAAAATCCTAGAGACAAAACGGTCTGAAGATCTTTTTTTTTAGAGAATTGACATTTTGTGATTATTTTAGAGTACTTTTTCATTTTACTATTAGTTAGTATAATAATACAAATTAATCTTCAATATGAATAAAATTATCAAAGATTCCATTAGTATTATTGGTGGAGCAGGACACGTTGGATTCCCTCTTGGTTTAGCTTTTGGATCAAAAAAATATAAAGTAAATTTAATTGATACCAACAAAAAAAATTTAAATAAAATTAAATCAGGTTTACCACCCTTTTATGAAATAGGAGCTAAAAAAATTCTAAAAAAATGTTTAAAAAAAAAGGTTTTATTTTTTAGTAATGATTTGAAAACAGCAAGAAAAAGTAAGTTTATTATAATATGTATAGGAACCCCAATAAATAAAAAATTAAAACCTGAGATAAAATATTTTTTATCTTTATTTTATAAATTATCAAAAATTATAAGTAAAAATCAGATACTAATAGTTCGTAGCTCTGTTTATCCAGGTGTCATAAAAAAAATATTAACTATCTTGAAAAAAAATAATAATAACATTGTGTATTGTCCCGAGAGAATTGTTCAGAGCAAAGCTTTAATTGAGCTTCCTAAGTTACCCCAGGTTATTTCTGGTTTTGATAAAAAATCTGTTAAAGAAGTTAGCAAATTATTTAAAAACATTTGTAACAAAATTATAATTTCTTCTATTCAGGAGGCAGAACTTATAAAACTTTTCTCAAACGCCAACAGATATATCAACTTTGCAATTGCAAATCAGCTTTATATTATGTGTGAAAAATATCATGTAGATTTTGATAGGATAAGAAAAATGATGAAACTTGGTTATGAAAGAAATTTAAACCTACCAAGCTCAGGTTTTACAGCGGGACCGTGTTTACTAAAAGATACTATGCAATTAAGTTCATTTTATAAAGGTAAATTTGATTTAGGATCAGCAGCGATGAAAATAAATGAAAGTATGGTCGATTTAGTTATTGAAAAAGTAAAAAAAATAAAAAATTACCAAAAAAAAACTATTGGTATTCTTGGTGTTGCATTCAAGGCCGAAACAGATGACGTCAGAGACTCACTTTCAATTGAATTAATTAAAAAGTTAAAAAAAAGAAGATATAAAGTTTTATATAATGATGTTTACCACAAGGACCCTAAACAACACGAAATAAAAGTAGTTATTAAAAAATCTGACATAATTATTATTGGTGCTCCACATAAAAAATATGAGAATTTGAAATTTTCAAAAAACAAATCTGTTGTAGATATATGGGGGTTTTTAAAAAAAATATGAAACATTTAAACTACATATTTGTCGGAGGCAAAGAGCTAGGTTATGGCTGTTTAAATTATCTACTTAAAAAAAAAATAAAACCTCTATATGTTGTTTGTAATAAGGATGATAATGGAAGAGATAATATTTTCAATCGGTCATTGTTAAAATTATCAAAAAAAAATAGATTGAAGATAACAAAATTAAAAAAACTTAAAAAATTATTAAATAAAAAAAAAATAAAATTGGATATAATTTTTTGTTTAGGTTCTACACAAATTTTACCGATAGAATTAATTAGTTACCCTAAAATGGGCGTTTTAAATATCCACCCATCTTTATTGCCGAAGTATAGGGGCAGATATTCTTTAGTTCATGCTATATTTAATGGCGAAAAATTAACTGGTATAACCACGCACTGGTTGGGTAAAAAAATCGACTCTGGGAGAGTAATTTCACAAAGAAAAATTAGAATTTTAAATCACGATACAGCCGAAACACTTTACAAAAAATTTACCAAAGTAAGTCTGGAAGAGTTTAAAAAAATTTTTAAAATAATATTGAAAAATAAAAAGATTTTAACTTACAGATTAAAAACTCAAAACCTAAAATACAAGAATAAAAACTTTCCAAATAATGGGGAAATTAATTGGTCCTGGAATGGTAAGAAAATTTATAATTTTTTGAGATCAATGATCCACGAACCCTTTCCACCACCAGAAATTAAAATTGGAAATAAGGCATATTATTTTGTAAGTAAAAATTTAATATCTTCAAAAAAAATTATAAATTCACCTAAATAAAATGAAAAAAATTATTTTATCCAAACCCTTAATAAATGTAGCTGATACGTCTAATATAGTTAGAAAAGTTCTAATTGAAAACTTCCCCAATGAGGGAAGGCAAACGAGGGAATTTGAAAAAAAAATATGTAGTTTTTTAAAAACAAAATATGCAATTACAACTACCAGCGGCACAACAGCAATATTCTTAGCTTTGAAAGCAAATGGTATTAAAAACAATGACGAAGTAATCATACCCAACATAACTTTTCCAGCAACAGCAAACGCAGTAGCTATGGCAGGTGGAAAACCAGTATTAGTAGATATAGACTCAAAAAATATCTTAATTGATGAAAAATCTTTATTAAAAAAAATTACAAAAAAAACAAAATTTGTAATTCCCGTTCATGTTTCAGGAAGAGGAAATAACATCAAAAGTATTATTAATATTTGTAAAAAAAAATCCATTAAAGTAATTGAAGATGCAGCAGAAGCATTTGGTTCAAAATATCAAAAAAAGTTTCTAGGTACTTTTGGAAAATCTGGATGTTTTTCATTTGCGCCAAATAAAATAATAACAACCGGACAAGGCGGCGTAGTAGTTACAAATGATAAAAAAATTTATTTAAATCTTTTAAGGTTAAAAGATCAGGGTAGAGTTGGTCCAACAACAGGAGGTGAAGATAATTATATTTCAAAAGGTTATAATTTTAAATTTTCTAACCTGCAGTCCTCATTAGGTCTTTCTCAATTAAAAAATATAAAATGGAGAATTGATAAACTTATTAAAATTCATAAATTTTATAAAAAGAACATAAATCAAAGTAATAAATTTAAAATAATTGATTTTAATCTACAAAAAGGTGAGGTTCCGTTATGGACAGATGTTTATTGCATGAGCAGAAATAAATTATTTAATTTTTTAAAATCAAGGAATGTTCTTTGTAGATATTATTGGAATCCAATAAACACATGTTTACCTTATAAATCTTCTTTTAAATCTCTGCCAAATTCAAAAAAAATTCAAAAAAAAATGATGTGGCTTCCCTCTTCATTAGACATGAGCACCAAAGAACAAAAAAAAGTATGTCATTTAATAAACTTATTTTTAAAATATAAAGATTAATGAAAAAAGAGTTATCAATAATATTACCAATATTTAATGAGAAAGACAGCTTACCGATTATGGTAAGGCTTCTTAATACTTCAATAAAATTTCCAAAAGAAATTATTATTGTTTACGATTCAGAAAAAGATAACGCAATAAATGTTGCTCAAAGCTTAGTTAATGAATTCGATAATATAAAATTAATACACAATAAAATAGCAAAAGGAGTGAGGCATGCAGTTGATGTTGGAGTTCAAAATGCTAAATATGATATCATTTTAATCACTGCAGTAGATGAAATATTTCCAATTGTAGCTATAGATAAAATGATATCTCATTTTATTAAAGAAGATTTAGATTTTGTAAGTGGTACACGATACGCAAAAGGAGGTATTAGGTTAGGAGGTTCCTTAGTCGGATCAATTTTTTCAAGAGTTGCAAATAAAACATTTAAACTTTTAACTAAAATTCCTTTTTCAGATTGTACAACAGGAATTAAAATGATGAAAAAAAAAACTTGGCAATCTATTGAATTAGAGTCAAAACCTATTGGATGGGCTTTTGCATTTGAACTCTCAATAAAAGTATATCTCAAAAAATATAAAATTGATGAATTTCCATTAAAATCTGTGGACAGATTATTTGGAGGCTCTTCTACTTTTAAATTTGGCCCATGGTTGGTAGAGTATTTGAAATGGTTTATGTGGGGTATTAAAAAAATTAAATAAAATGTTTAAAAAAAAAAATAAAAGTTTTTTAATAACAGGTGGAAGTGGATTTATAGGCAGAAATATTGCAGAAAATTTAGTAAGTCAAGGTTTCAAAGTTACTATATTTGATAACAATTCAAGAGGTTCAGTAAAACAATTAAGATTTAAAAAAAAAATTAATCTAGTTACAGGCGATATAAGGAATAGAAAAAAGTTTTTTAAATGTTTAAAAAAAATCGACGCAGTTATACATCTTGCCTATATTAACGGTACAAAATTTTTTTACTCTAAACCTAATTTAGTTTTAGATGTCGCGGTAAAAGGATTAATAAATGTACTTGAGGGCTGTAATAAATATAAAATTAAAGAGTTGTATCTTGCTTCGAGTTCAGAAGTTTATCAAACACCGCTTAAAACCCCAACCACTGAACTTGAAATGTTAAAAGTTCCAGATGTTTATAACCCCCGTTATTCTTATGGCGTGGGTAAAATTTTAACGGAGGTAATGGGAATTAATCTTGGTAGGAAATTTTTCAAAAAATTGATTATTTTTAGACCCCATAATGTTTATGGACCAAACATGGGCAATGAACATGTTATACCAGAATTTTTGAGTAGATTTAAAAGATTAAAAGGCAAAAAATTTAAAATACAGGGAAGTGGAAACGAAGTGAGATCTTTTATATTCATTGATGATTTTGTTAAAGCTTTTAATTTATTAATTAAGAAAGGAAAACATCTAAATATTTATAATATTGGTACTTCTGAGAGAATCACGATCAAAAAATTAGCTATAACCATTTCAAAAATTTTGAATAAAAAAATTTCTTTAAAAAAAACACCCCTAAGAAAAGGTGGAACAAAAATCAGGCTTCCTGATATCAAAAAAATTAAAAAACTAGGCTTTAAGCCAGAATATAACGTTGCCAAAGGTATTAAAAAAATTATTTCAAAAAAATAAAATTTCTATTTAAAGTTGCATGAATTTTATTTCAAAAATTCAATTAATTATTTAGGCAAAGCTGTTATAAACACTTAAGTAATTAAAATGAAATTAACAAAAGAACAAAAAAAAGAAATTCTAGATCAACAAACACAAAAAAATGTTACCAAAAGGGTAACATCAACAGAGTTAGAAAAAATTCTTTATGAAGCCATGCCTGTTCTAGATCATGGTTTCGTGAGAGTAGTCGATTACATGGGCGATGATACATCAATTGTGCAGTCAGCTAGAGTTTCTTATGGTAAAGGAACTAAAAAAGTTTCTACAGACAGTGGTTTGATAAAATATTTAATGAGGCACAGGCACAGTACTCCATTTGAAATGTGTGAAATTAAATATCATATTAAATTGCCAATATTTATAGCCAGACAATGGATAAGACATAGAACAGCAAATGTAAATGAATACTCAGCAAGATATTCAATAATGGATAAAGAATTTTATGTTCCATCAAAAGAAAATTTGGCAGCCCAATCAACTAATAATCGTCAAGGTAGAGGAGATTTAATAAATGGAACTCAAGCAGATAGTATTTTAAAAATTTTGAAAGAAGATGCGGAGAGAAATTACCAGCATTACGAGGAAATGCTTAATGAAAAGTATGATGGGACTATTATTGATAATAAAAAAAAAGGTCTAGCGAGAGAGTTAGCGAGAATGAACCTAACTCTTAATTCTTATACTCAGTGGTATTGGAAGACAGATTTACTAAATTTATTAAACTTTTTAGCTTTGAGAGCAGATAGTCACGCTCAATTTGAAATAAGAGAATACGCAAATGTTATGATGAATACCGTAAAAAAATGGGTGCCGATTTCTTATGATGCATTTGTTGACTATAGAGTAGGTGGTATGGAACTTTCTGCAAAAGGTAAAATAATTATACAGAAAATGATAAAAGGAGAAAAATGCGATATTGAATCTTCAGGTCTTTCAAAAAGAGAGTGGAATGAACTTATGAATTCATTTGGTTTCAAACAACATCTTGCATAATTTGTTGAGCAATTTCATTAAATAATTTTGATATCTCGTGATCTGGCTCTTTATAAGTTAAAGGTAATCCTAAATCAGCCGACTCTCTTAATTTTGTACTGATAGGAATTTTTCCTAAAAATTTTTTGTTAAATTCTTTTGCTGTTCGTTCAACCCCTCCTTCACCAAAAATATTATACTTTTTTCCATCTTCACTTTTAAAAAAACTCATATTATCAACCAGTCCAACTATTTTAATTTTAGTTTTATCAAACATTTGAATACCCCTCTGAACATCCATTAATGCTAATTCTTGAGGAGTTGAGACAATTATTGCTCCATCAATCTTAACATCCTGTGCAAAAGTTAATTGAGTATCTCCAGTTCCAGGAGGCATATCTATAACTAAAAAATCTAAATCTTTCCATGTAACTTTTTCAGTAAGTGTTTTTATAGCACTAATAACCATCGGACCTCTCCAAATCATTGGAGTTTTTTCATCAACTAAAAATCCTAAAGACATAAATTGAGCCCCATATTTTTCTAATGGAAATAAAAACTTTCCATCAGTTTTTGGTTTTTCATTTAAGCCAATCATTTTTGGTAAGGATGGTCCATGTATATCAGCGTCTAACAAACCTACTTTTTTACCTTTTTTTTGAAGAGCAAAGGTTAAATTTATTGCAAAAGTAGATTTCCCGACACCACCTTTTGCGCTTGAAATCATCAAAGTGAATTTTGTGCCTTTTATTGGGTTTTTCTTAAAATTTTTTGGAGCAACTTTATTCTTAAAACTATCGTTCAATTTTGCTTTGTTTTCGGACATTATATCGCTTTATCATAACTTGTTTTTATTAAAAAAGTCACTATATAAAGTGTCATGTCGAAAGATGACAATATTTTTAAGAGAGAATCCCCGTGGGGTGCACCTCCAGGCGGCAGTGGAGATAATGATGGAGGCAATGGAAATGGCTCCGGTCAAAGAAGGCAACCACCAAACATTGATGATCTTATAAGAAAAGCACAGGGCTCAGTCGGTAGAATTTTTCCAGGCGGAAGATCAAGTGGAAACAAACCTATTTATATTGGATTAATTGTTTTAGTAGTTCTTTGGGCACTAAGCGGACTTTATAGAGTTTTACCTGATGAACAAGGTGTTGTTTTAAGATTTGGAGAATATACAAAGACAACACAACCAGGATTAAACTACCATATTCCATTCCCTGTAGAGAGAGTTTTTACACCCAAAGTTACGAAAGTAAATCGTATAGATGTTGGTTTTAGATCAGCGAGCGATAGCGGTAGATCGTCAGGAGTTGGAGATGTTTCAGAAGAAAGTTTAATGTTAACAGGGGACGAAAATATAGTTGATATCGACTACTCAGTTTTTTGGGTAATAAAAGATGCTGGAAAATTTTTATTTAACATTCAAAGTCCACTAGAAACTGTAAAAGCTGCCTCAGAAACTGCAATGAGAGAAGTAATTGCAAAAAGTAAAATTCAATCAATCTTAACAGAAGGTAGATCAAAAATTGAGATTGAGGTTCAAGAAATTACACAAGGAATTTTAGACGAATATGGTTCGGGTATCCAGGTAACACAAGTTCAAACACAAAAAGCCGATCCACCAGACCAAGTAATTGATGCTTTTAGAGATGTACAGGCCGCAAGAGCAGACAGAGAAAGATCTAAAAATGAAGCCGAGGCTTATGCAAATGACGTAATACCAAGAGCACGTGGGGAAGCAGAAAAGATTTTACAACAAGCTGAAGCTTATAAAAAAGAAGTGGTTGCAAAAGCAGAAGGTGAAGCAAGTAGGTTTCTGGCGATATACACTGAATACTCAAAAGCAAAAAAAGTTACGCAAGAGAGAATGTATTTAGAAACAATGGAAAAAGTTTTAGCTGATATTGACAAAGTAATAATTGATAAAAACTCAGGATCTGGTGTGGTTCCTTACCTACCTCTTCCAGAAATTAAAAAGAAGACGAATTAATGAAAAAAATATTAATACCTATTGTAGTTCTATTAGCAATTGCTGGATACCAAAGTTTATTCATCGTTCAAGAAATAAACCAGGCCATCGTATTACAATTCGGTGACCCGAAAAAAATTATTACCAAACCTGGATTAAATTTTAAATTACCTTTTATTCAAAACGTTGCTTATCTTGATAGAAGAGTATTAAATTTAGACACTCCACCAGAGGAGGTTATTGCTGCTGATCAAAAAAGGCTGATCGTTGATGCATTTGCGCGTTTTAGAATTGTTGATCCACTAAAATTTTATATTTCAGTAGGTAACGAGAACGTTGCAAGATCAAGACTTGCTACAATTATAAATTCAAGAATTAGAGGTGTATTGGGTACCCAAAACCTAGCTACACTTTTGTCGATAGATAGATCAAAACATATGGCAACAATTCAAAACGATGTTAACATTGAAGCTCAAAACTTTGGAATTACAATCGTTGACGTGAGAATTAAAAGAGCTGACTTACCCCAAGCAAATAGTGAAGCGATTTTCAAAAGAATGCAAACTGAAAGAGAAAGAGAAGCAAAGGAATTTAGAGCACAAGGGGCAGAGATAGCTGCAAAAATCACCTCAACAGCTGATAAAGAAGTTACAGTAATTTTAGCGACTGCCAATAAACAATCAGAGATTATGAAAGGTGAAGGCGATGGTAAAAGAAATAGAATTTTTGCAGACGCGTTTGGTCGTGACCCAGAGTTCTTTGGATTTTATAGAGCTATGCAATCCTACGAAAAAGCATTAATTGGCGGAGACACTTCATTAATCTTATCACCTGATAGTGACTTCTTTAAATTCTTTGGTAAAGCAGGAGTTTCAAAAAAACAATAATCAAGGCGTGAAGGAATTCATTATTGCCATTGGTTTGATATTTTTCTTAGAGGGGCTGATATGCGCCTTGTTTCCGTCAAAAATCAAGAATATGTCTAAATTAATTGAGGCTATGCCAGCTAATAATCTAAGAATTCTAGGAGTGGTATTTACAATAATCGGATTTATAATTATTTGGTATATTAAAAGATAATGAAATTTTTAAAACAAATTGCTACTAAAGTTTTAATATTAGTTTTT
Organism: uncultured Pelagibacteraceae bacterium; assembly: GCA_902582475.1. Lineage (GTDB taxonomy): Bacteria > Pseudomonadota > Alphaproteobacteria > Pelagibacterales > Pelagibacteraceae > Anoxypelagibacter. The sequence continues at coordinate 10,140 of CACHSH010000002.1, forward strand.
TTTATAAATACCAATCTTTGGTCAAAGGCAGCACCAGAGTCGTTCGCAGATCTTGCTGAGGAACTAATGCCGTCTGTAGTAAATATTTCAACAACTCAAACGGTTAAAACTCAGGCAAATCCGTTTCCATTTCAATTTCCACCTGGCTCACCATTTGGAGAAATGTTTAAAGAATTCGATAGACCAACTGAAAGAAAAGCTACTTCTTTGGGATCAGGATTTGTTATTAAAAAAAATGGAACTGTCATTACAAACAACCATGTTATAGCCAATGCTGAAGATATAATTGTTAGAATTAATAATAAAGAGTACAAAGCCAAAGTTATTGGCGCCGATCCTTATTCTGATTTAGCTGTTCTAAAAATTGATACGAAAGAAAGTTTTAAGATAGTAGAGTTTGGTAATTCAGATAAAGCAAGAGTTGGTGACTGGGTTATGGCAATAGGTAATCCATTTGGTTTAGGCGGCACAGTAACATCAGGAATTATTTCTGCTAGAAACCGAGATATAAATTTGACACGTTACGATGATTTCATTCAGACAGACGCATCTATTAATCAAGGAAATTCTGGTGGACCTTTATTTGATTTGAACGGAAACGTAATTGGAATTAATACAGCAATTATAAGTCCTTCAGGTGCAAGTAGCGGAATAGGTTTTGCTATACCCTCAAATTATGCTTCAACAATAATTGATCAACTAATTGAGTTTGGAGAAACTAAAAGAGGTTGGCTTGGTGTAAGAATTCAAGATGTTACTAAAGAGATAGCATCAATAGCAGGTTTAAATGAACCAAAAGGAGCTTTTATTGGAGGTGTATCCGAGGGCGGGCCCGCTGAAAAAGGTGGAATTATATCTGGCGACATAATTTTGGAATTTGATGGAGAAAAAATAAAAACTATGAGAAATCTGCCAAGGGTAGTTGCAAATACAATGCCTAATAAGAGAGTTACCGTTAAGATATGGAGAGACAAAAAGTTGATTTCTAAAAAGTTAACTCTTGGAAGAATGGAATCAGCAAAAGAATTTAAAGATCGATAGTTTGCCTAGAAAAATAAAAAAAAAAATCATTCTTTTATTTGGACCGACTGCATCTGGAAAATCAAGATTATCAATTGATATCGCAAAAAAATATAATGGAGAAATCTTAAATGCAGATAGTATGCAGGTATACAAAGAAATTAAAATACTCTCTGCACGACCTGACAAAAGCGAAATTAGACATCATTTATATGGATTCATATCAGCAAATAACAATTTTTCAGTAGGAAAATGGTGTAAGTTAGCAGCAAAAAAAATAAAAGAAATACAAAAAAGAAAAAAAGTTCCTATTGTGGTTGGTGGGACTGGTCTTTACTTCAGGGCATTAACAGAAGGCTTGGTCAAAATACCAAAAGTGAAAAAAATAGATTATTCTCATTTGAGTCCCACAGAAAGGTGGATGATTGGAAATCACTATCATAAAAAAAATCCAACAATGTTTGAGGGTATTAATCAAAATGATATTCAACGGGTTTCAAGAGCTATTTCAGTTTATGAAGGAACAGGTTTAACTCTTAAAGAATGGCAGAATAAAGAAAATAAAAAATATTTTAATTCTTCAGACTTTATTAAATTGTGTCTATTACCTTCAAAAGAGGATTTAGAAAAAAATATAAAAAATAGATTTAATCAAATGTTAAAAAAAGGTGCTTTGCATGAAGTTAGAAAATATAAAAAAAAATTTTTAATTCCAGCTTCTTATGTTTCGGCTAACTCAATTATCGGTATTTACGAAATTGGTCTATATCAACAAAAAGCAATTACTCTTGAAGATCTAAAAGAGAGAGTGCTTATCAGAACTCGGCAATATGCTAAGAGGCAATATACCTGGCAAAGAGGCCAGATGAAGGATTGGAAACAGTTCAGTGATACCAATTATCTTGATTTAAGAAAAAAAATTCTAAGTTATTTATCTAAAACTTGACCCAAAATTTTCCTAAGATAGATTATATTTATGGGAAAATTAATATCAGGTGCTGAAATTGTTTTTAAAGTTCTAGAGCATCGTAAAGTTGAGCATATATTCGGTTATCCAGGAGGAGCGGTGCTACCAATTTACGATGAATTGAAAAATCACAAAACTATAAAGCATATTTTAGCACGTCACGAACAAGGAGCAGGTCATGCCGCAGAAGGATACGCAAGATCTTCTGGAAAGCCAGGAGTAATGTTAGTTACATCTGGTCCTGGAGCTACTAATGCAGTTACTGCTTTAACCGATGCTTATATGGACTCGGTTCCAATTGTTTGTATAAGTGGACAAGTACCAACTCACTTAATAGGTACAGATGCTTTTCAAGAATGTGATACTACCGGAATTACAAGACCATGTACTAAACATAATTGGTTAGTAAAAGATGTAAATGATTTAGCAAGTGTTATGGATCAAGCTTTTGATGTTGCAACATCTGGAAGGCCTGGTCCAGTTCTAGTAGACATTCCAAAAGATATTCAGTTTAAAAAGACAAATTTTTTTTTAAAAAATAAAAAATATAAAAAACCAAACGGAGAATTAAGAAGTAAGATTAGTAATTCCGACATTGATAAGGTAATTCAAATGATGAAAAAATCTTCTAAACCAGTTTTTTATACTGGTGGAGGAGTGATCAACTCTGGTCCAGAGGCGAGCAAATTATTAAGAGAGCTTGTTTCATTAACTGGTTTTCCAATAACATCTACACTTCAAGGTTTAGGAGCTTACCCAGGAGACGATCCAATGTTTCTAGGCATGCTAGGGATGCACGGTACATATGAAGCAAATAATGCGATGCATGATTGTGACTTAATGATAAACATAGGGGCAAGATTTGATGATAGAATAACTGGCAAAGTTGATGAGTTTTCTCCGAAGTCAAAAAAAATTCATGTAGATATAGATCCTTCTTCGATAGGAAAAAACATAAAAGTAGATCTAGCTATTGTTAGTGATATTGAAAGTTTTTTAAAATCTTTAAATAAAAGATTTAAAGATAAAAATAAAGATTTTTTAAATTCAAATAAATCAAATACATCAAAATGGTGGAAAGATATTGATAAGTGGAGACAAAAAAAATCTTTAGGTTTTAAAAATAGTAATCAAGTAATTAAACCTCAGCATGCTGTTCAAAGACTTTATGAGTTATCTAAGCACAAAGACACCTATATCACCACAGAAGTTGGTCAACATCAAATGTGGGCAGCTCAACATTATAAATTTAACAAACCAAATAGATGGATGACTTCAGGAGGTCTAGGAACTATGGGTTATGGTTTGCCAGCCGCAGTAGGTGTCCAAGTTGCTAATCCAGATAAATTAGTCATTGATATTGCTGGTGAAGCATCTGTTTTAATGACAATGCAAGAGATGTCAACAGCAGTGCAATATAATCTACCAATAAAAATATTTATTTTAAACAACCAATACATGGGGATGGTTAGACAATGGCAAGAACTACTTCATGAAAAAAATTATTCCGAAAGTTATACAGCTGCATTACCTGATTTTGTTAAACTTGCCGAAGCATATGGTTGTGTTGGTATACAGGCAAAAAAACCAGATGAGTTAGATGAAAAAATTAAAGAAATGATTGCTATAAACAAACCTGTTATTTTTGATTGCGTAGTAGATCCTAATGAAAATTGTTTCCCTATGATTCCTTCAGGAAAACCTCATAATCAAATGCTACTTGGACCTGAGGATGATGAAGAAATTTCTAGTGAAGGAAAGGTTTTAGTTTAAATGAAAGCTCCCAAATCCGCATATAGTGCCGCAATCAAAACAGGAAAAGTCGAAAAACATATTATGGTTATTTGGGTAGATAATGAAGCAGGTGTTTTAGCAAGGGTAGTTGGTTTATTTTCTGGTAGAGGCTATAATATCGAGTCATTAGCCGTCGCAGAGATTGATAAAAAACAAAAACTCTCAAGAATTACTCTTGTTACATCAGGCTCACCTGAGGTTATTTCACAAATTAAAAAACAGCTTGAAAAATTAGTGCCAGTTCACAAAGTTGCGGATTTTATGAGAAACGACCCCAAAATCATTTTTAGAGATATGGCTTTGTTAAAAGTAATATCTAATGAAAAAAAAAGAAGCAAAGCCAAGAAATTATGTAAAAAATTTGATCCTGTTGTTCTTGACAAAAGTAATAAATCAATAGTTATTCAAGTTACAGCATTAAGGAGAGAAATTGATAAACTTGTAAACGATCTAAAACCTTTAGGTTTAGCAAGTGTTTCAAGAACAGGGGCGGTAGCTATGACTAGAGGTGCTGAAATTTTTAAATAATAAAGGAGAATAAAATGAAAATGTTTTATGAAAAAGATGCAAATGTAAGTTTAATAAAAGATAAAAAAGTAGCGATATTTGGCTATGGTAGCCAGGGACATGCTCATGCATTAAATTTAAAAGATAGTGGAGTGAAAAATGTTGTTGTTGCACTTAGAGAAGGCTCTTCAAGTAAAAAAAAAGCAGAGAGTGAAGGATTGAAAGTAATGTCCTTATCCGACGCTGCTGCTTGGGCTGATGTCGTAATGGTTCTTACTCCAGATGAACTTCAAGCATCTATTTATAAAAATCATATTGAGCAACGAATGCGACAAGGGACAAGCTTAGCTTTTGCACACGGTCTTAATATTCATTTTAATTTAATTAACTCGAGAAAAGATTTAGATGTTTTCATGGTTGCACCAAAGGGTCCTGGTCACTTAGTAAGGAGTGAGTATCAAAGAGGTGGAGGCGTCCCTTGCTTAATGGCAGTTCATAAAGATAGCTCTGGTAAGGCAAGAGATCTTGCTATGTCTTATGCATGTGCTGTTGGTGGTGGAAGGTCAGGTATTATTGAAACTACTTTTAAAGACGAATGTGAAACAGATTTATTTGGTGAACAAACTGTTTTATGCGGAGGATTGGTTGAGCTTATTAAAAATGGATTTGAAACTTTAACAGAGGCAGGATATCCGCCCGAGATGGCATATTTTGAAACTCTTCATGAGGTAAAATTAATTGTAGATTTGATATATGAAGGTGGAATTGCAAATATGAATTACTCAATTTCTAATACAGCAGAGTATGGAGAGTATGTTTCAGGAAAGAAAATTGTAGACTCTAAAACAAAAGAAAGAATGAAAGAGGTTTTAAAAAATATTCAGTCAGGTAAATTCACAAAGCAATGGATGGACGAGTGCAAAGGTGGACAGAAAAATTTTTTAAAAATGAGAGAAGAATTAGCAAAACACCCTATTGAAAAAGTTGGAAAAAAACTTAGAGATTTGATGCCTTGGATTGGTAAGAATAAATTGGTCGATAAATCAAAGAATTAACCTAATCTGGATCTAAAATTATCGCTTTTTCAATAAATATTTTGCAAATTAACGTATTAATTGTATTATATTGATAATCAAAAAAGCAAACAACATGACAGATAAAAATAGAATTATAATTTTCGATACCACAATGAGAGATGGGGAACAGTCCCCAGGTGCCTCAATGAGCCTTGAGGAAAAAATTCAAATCTCTAGAGTATTTGACGAATTAGGAATTGATGTTATTGAAGCAGGTTTTCCAATTGCCTCACCAGGTGACTTTGAGGCGGTTAGCGCAATAAGTAAAATTTTAAAAAAATCAATTCCAGCAGGTCTAGCAAGACATACAAAAAAAGATATTGATGCTTGTCACGAATCTTTAAAATCTGCTAAACAATTTAGAATTCATACCTTTATTTCTACAAGCTCTTTACATATGAAACACAAATTAAATAAAACACCTGATCAAGTAATAGAATCAATTAAAGAACATGTTACTTATGCAAGAAAATTTACAGATGATGTTGAGTGGTCATGTGAAGACGGTACGAGAACAGATATGGATTTTATGTGTAAAACTGTTGAGCTTGCTATTAAGTCTGGTGCAAAAACTATTAATATTCCTGATACAGTTGGTTACACAGTTCCTTCAGAATTTAAAAAAATAATCGAAACACTAAAAAATAAAGTTCCAAATATAGACAAAGCTATTCTTTCAGTACACTGTCATAATGATTTAGGTTTAGCAGTTGCTAATTCTCTAGCCGGAGTAACCGCAGGTGCACGACAGGTAGAGTGTACAATTAATGGTATAGGTGAAAGAGCAGGTAACGCAGCATTAGAAGAGATTGTTATGGCAATGAAAACCAGAGGTGATTTAATGCCATATAAAACCGGTATTAACACCAAGCTTATAAGCAAGGCTTCAAAAACAGTTTCAAATGCAACTGGTTTTCCAGTGCAATTTAACAAAGCTATCGTTGGTAAAAATGCTTTTGCTCATGAATCTGGAATTCACCAGGATGGAATGCTTAAAAATAGAAATACTTATGAAATTATGACACCAGAGAGTGTTGGTGTTAAAAAAACTTCATTAGTGATGGGTAAACACTCTGGAAGACATGCATTTAAAGATAAACTTTCTGATCTTGGATATGCAGGTGTTACGGACGATGTAATCCAAACTGCTTTTGGTAAATTTAAAATTTTAGCTGATAAAAAAAAACACGTATATGACGAAGATATTATTGCATTAGTGGACGATAGTTTAATTAAAGAAAGCAATGTTATCAATTTAAAATCTCTAAAAGTTTTTGCAGGCACAGGTGAGCCACAAAAAGCTGAGATGACACTCGAAGTTTATGGAGATTTAAAAAAAGCAAACGAAACTGGAGATGGCCCAGTCGATGCGATATTTAAATGTATTAAAAAACTATATCCCCACGACGTTAAACTTCAACTATACCAAGTGCATGCTGTTACTGAAGGTACAGATGCTCAAGCAACTGTAAGCGTAAGAATTGAGGAGAATGGCAAAACAACAGTTGGTCAAGCAGCTGATACTGATACTCTTGTAGCTTCTGCTAATGCATATTTGAATGCATTAAACAAAATGATTATTAAAAGACAAAAAACTGCTCCACAAGAAATTGAGCAAGAAAAAATGAGAGGAATATAAAATGTTTGGATTAAATAAATTATCAAAAATGTGGTCTCAAGATATGGCGATAGATTTAGGAACCGCTAACACGTTAGTTGTAGTCAAGGGTAAAGGAGTTGTTTTGAATGAGCCTTCAGTAGTTGCAATTATTGAAGAAAAAGGAAAAAAATCTGTATTAGCTGTAGGTGATGAAGCTAAAACTATGCTTGGAAGAACTCCAGGAAATATTTCTGCAGTCAGACCTCTAAAAGATGGAGTAATAGCCGACTTTGTTGTTACAGAGGAAATGATTAAACATTTTATAAGAAAAGTTCATAAAAAGAATGCTTTTGCCAACCCGAGAATACTAGTTTGTGTTCCAACAGGATCAACACCAGTTGAAAGAAAAGCAATTCAAGACTCTGCTTTAGCTGCAGGTGCAAGAAAAGTTCAATTGATCGAAGAGCCTATTGCTGCAGCAATTGGAGCCGGTTTACCAATATCTGAAGCAACCGGTTCAATGGTGGTTGATATCGGTGGTGGAACAACTGAGATAGCCGTAATGTCTTTAGGCGGAGTTGTTTATTCCAGATCTTTAAGAGTTGCCGGCGATGCTATGGATCAAGCAATTATTAGTTATATGAGGCAAAAATTTAATTTACTAATTGGTGAAGCAAGTGCTGAAAAAATTAAAAAAGAAATTGGAACAGCTATAGCTACTTCAGGAAATACTTACATTATGAAAGGTAGAGACATTAGATCTGGAACTCCAAGAGAAATTAATCTTAAAGAGGAAGATACGGCTGCTGCTCTTAAGCCAACATTGGATGTAATGATGAATGGAATAAAAACTGCGCTTGAAAATACTCCACCAGAATTATCAGCTGACCTAGTTGATATGGGTTTAATTTTAACAGGTGGTGGAGCATTACTTAAGAACATAGATAAATTAATTTCAAAAGAAACAGGATTACCCGTTCAGATCGCGGACGACCCACTATCTTGTGTGGCTGTCGGAACTGGAAAAGCGTTAGAGCAAGAAGAATTATTCTCTACAATGCTTTCGGAGTACTAAGATTATCGAATTTAAAAAATGTCTACAAGCCGAGATGATTTTGGTATAGTTATTCGTTCGGCTCTTTTGCAAAGAGGAGCAAAACAGAAGTTCTCTTTATTTGCTTTAATTTTACTTTCTTTATTTATTTTTGTTCTAGACAATTCAAACCTAAAACCTATTAAAATTTTGCGAAGTCTTATTAACGACGGTATATACAGAATATCTGCTGTTTCATCTTCTCCTATTAAATTTTCAGGCGCTTCAAAAGATTTTTTTGTAAAACATATTTTTACTTACCAAGAGAATGAGAGATTAAGAAAGGAATTAGAGGATTTAAAAAATAAAGACTTCCAAAGTTCTTTCTTAGAGTCTGAAAATAATAAGTTACAAAATGTCTTGGAGTTAGAAAAAAGCTCCCCTTATACTGTCGTAAATGCAAAGGTAATTCTTGATAAGAATAGTCCCTATTTAAATTCAGTAATAATTAACAAAGGTAGCAATTCAGGTATAAAATTGGGTATGCCAGTTCTTAACGAAGGTTATCTCGCGGGAAGAATTGTAGAAGTTAATTTTGTGTCCTCAAGAATTTTACTTCTTAATGATCTTAATAGTAGAATACCAGTAGTCGTCTCTCCATCAGGCACACAAGCTATATTATCTGGCATCGGCAAGAGAAAACCGAGTTTAGAGTATTTACCTGATAATTTCATTTTAGGTGATAAAGAAAATATCGTTTTCACATCAGGAAAAGATGGAGTTCTTTACCCAGGGATTGCAGTTGGCAAGATAGTTCTTGAAGATAATAAAAAATTGGTAAAACTTTTTTCAGATCCAGATCAAATTATATTTGTAAGCGTTGCTTTAGAGCAGCAGGAAGATGGTGGGGCAAGATAAAATGGCTCTTATACTATCAAAATTCAAAGACTCATTATTCAAGCTTGGTCCTTTAATTTTATTAATTTATGTTTGTATTTCAGAATTTCATACACAATTTTATTATTGGGCAATATTTTCTTTTAATTTACAATTCATAGTAATTTATTATTGGATTTTAAGAGATCCAGATATTTTAGGTTATGGTTTTGTATTTATTTGTGGATTTATAAATGATGTGGTTCTAAGTTTACCACTAGGAACAAGCGCATTATCGTATTTATTTGTTTCATTAGTTGCGGCGTATGTGAGAAATGCAACTGTTAGAACTTCTTTATTTACAGACTGGTTTACATTCGTTATCGCTGTATTTATTGGAAATTTTATTTATTTCTTTTTAATGAATAGATTTGCTGATGCAGGAATTCAATATACAACATTATTTTATAATTCTCTTTTCACTTTTATTTTGTATCCTTTATTTTGGTCAATTTTTGAGATCTATAAAAAAGTAACTTTCGCAAGGAGAAATGATTAGCGATTCTGGTGGTGGTAGTAAAATAAGATTAATAGGCAGAAGAATGTTTATACTGACTGCTGCAAAAGCAGTAGTTGTCTTTGGAGTTGTTGGAAGGTTAATCTCTTTACAAATCAATGAAAGCAAAAAATATAAAACTCTTTCTGATAAAAACAGATTTAGGGAGTGGAAGTTTGCACCCCCGCGTGGTGTCATAAAAGATTATTTTGGTGAGGAAATAGCATCTAATGAAAAAGTTTTCCAACTTCATTTAATTCCAGAAAATGCAGAAAATCTTTCTGCTTTAATTTACAGATTAAAAAATATTTTAAAAATGTCTGATAAGGCTGTTTTTAGAATTCAAAAAAAAATTAAATCACAGAAACCTTGGGATCCAGTTATCATTTCAGATAATTTAACCTGGGCAGAATTTTCAAGGATAAATTTATTTTTACATGAATTGCAAGGTGTTGAACCAATAATATCAGTAGCCAGAGTATATCGTGAGCAATCTTCATCTCATGTAATTGGATATGTTTCAAAAATAAGTAAAAGAGATTTACAGAAAAAGAATTACTTAGCAAATATGAAAGCTGCAGGAATGAGAGTTGGTAAAACTGGTTTAGAGAATAAACTTGACTCAGAAATTATCGGAGATGTAGGTCATAAAAGGTATGAGGTAAATGCTTTTGGAAAGAGAATTAAAGAGGTTTCCATTGACCAAGGTAAAAGTGGAAAAAGCTATAAAACAACTCTTGATTTAGAACTTCAAAATCTTTCTGCAAATTTATTAAAAGATAAAGCAGGAGCAATATGTGTAATGGATATTTATCGAGGCGATATCATTACAATGGTTTCCTCTCCAACTTTTGATCCCAACAAGTTTGTACATGGTATTAATACAAAAGATTGGAAAGAATTAATCAATCACAGAGATAAGCCTTTAGTAAACAAAGCTATATCTGGATTGTACCCACCGGGATCTACAATAAAGGGTTTAGTTGCGATTAGTGCACTAGAGAATGATGTAGTTAATACAAAAATGGTTCAACAATGCAGCGGAAGCATAGAACTTTACGGAGAAAAATTCCATTGCTGGAAGAAAAAAGGTCATGGATTTGTTGATATGCGAAAAGCAATAAAGGAGTCGTGTGATGTATATTTTTATGAAGTAGCAAGAAGATTAGGTATTGATAGACTTTCAGAAACTGCAAGAGCATATGGATTAGGTGACACTATGGTCAAAGGTTTTTTTGAAGAAAAAACTGGAGTAGTCCCAAATACGAAGTGGAAAAAAGAAAGAATAGGAAAATCTTGGTACTTAGGTGAAACACTTCATAGTGGTATCGGTCAAGGTTACTGGCAAACAACACCAATGCAACTTTGTCTTATGACGGCAAGAATTGCTAACGGTGGTTATGATGTGGAACCTAGAATAGTTTTAGGTGAGAAAAGTAAATTTAGTATATTTGCTGAGAAAAAGAAGAATCCAAAATCACTTGAAGAATTTTTCAATAGTGATGTATCGAATGAATTTGATGATACAACAATTGATTTAGGCTACAAGCCATTATTTAGAAATCAAGAAAATATAAATTTTGTAAAAGAAGCATTCTTTGGAGCTACAAATGAGCCTGGCGGGACATCATATGGATCAAGATTAAACAAAAAAGAATTTATGTACGCAGGTAAAACAGGTACATCGCAGGTGAGAAGAATTACTGAAAAACAAAGAGAACTCGAAATAAAAAATGAAGACTTACCTTACGAACAAAGAGATCACGCACTTTTTGTTGCCTTTGCTCCTTACAGCGAACCACAGTATTCAATTAGTGTAGTCATCGAACATGGAGGATCTGGAAGTAAAAGTGCAGCGCCAATTGCAAAGAAAGTAATAAAAAAATTATTAGAGAGACATCCATTAAGACAACAAATTCACGATAATTATATAGGTGAAGATGTTTAGATCTGGCTCAATACAATCTCATTTGACTTTTAGGGATAAAATATTTTCCCTTGATCTTACCTTAACAATTTGTATTTTTTTAATCGGTATAATTAGTTTTTTTTGCTATGTACTCAACGGATGGCGGGCAATTTGCTTATCATACCAAAAGTCATATCGTGAGATTTTTATTATTTTTTTTATTATTTTTTATTGTATCTTTTGTCAAAACAAGTTTTTGGTATAGTTCTGCTACTCTTTTTTATCTAGGAATTTTATTTTTATTAATTTTGGTTAAATTTTTCGGTTTAACTTCTTCAGGCTCTCAAAGATGGTTAGATCTTTATTTTTTAAATTTGCAGCCATCTGAATTAATGAAAATTGGACTTATATTATTTTTGGCAAAATATTATCATAATATTTCTTCGGGAGATGTGAATAAATTTAGGTATTTAGCTCAACCATTATTAGCACTTTTATTCCCAGTAATATTAGTTATAACACAACCGGATCTTGGAACATCTTTTTTAATTGCGGTTGGTGGAATAATAGTTGTTTGGTTAGCTGGCGTAAAAATGAAATTTTTTGCTTATCTAGGAGGTCTTTTTTTACTTTCAGCACCTGTAGCTATTTCATTTCTTAAACCTTATCAAAAATCAAGAATTTTAACTTTTTTAGATCCATCAAGAGACCCTTTGGGTGCAGGATATCAAATCACACAATCTAAAATAGCCATTGGTTCAGGTGGTCTTTTGGGAAAAGGTTTTTTAGAAGGATCACAGAGTTATCTTGATTACCTACCAGAAAAACATACTGATTTTATATTTACATTGTTTTCGGAAGAGTTTGGTTTTTTTGGTTCAATGACAATATTGCTAATTTATATTTTAATCACTTGGAGAATAGTAAGCATAGGCCACACTTTAAGAACAAGTTTTGGTAGACTATATTGTTACAGTTTTGCCACAGCTTTCTTTATTTATGTAGCTGTAAACATGGGTATGGTTTTGGGATTAATACCAATCGTAGGTGCACCTTTGCCAATAATGTCTTACGGCGGCTCTTCTATGATGGCAATTATGATCGGTTTGGGTATTGTTATGAGTTGTAAGATACATAAAGATCAATCTCTAGGCTAATACAACTAAAAGTATGTAAAATTAACAAAAAAATTAACAATTCTTCAGTTGCATTAATTCAAATAATTTGCTGTTATATCTATATGTTTGGTAAAAAGAAACCTGATGCTCCAAGACCTTTAAATGATACTGGCAGATCATTAATAAGTGAAACTTTTTCTTTAGAAGGAACATTAAGAACTTCTGGGGCTATAGATATCGCGGGACTTATTAAAGGCCCTGTTTACACTAATGATTTGGTTGTAAAAGATACAGGTTCAATTGTTGGACCAGTAGAAACTGACAAAATTGAAATTTACGGTCACCTCGAGGGTAAAGTTGTGGCTAAAACAATTATAATCGGTAGCACAGCTGTTGTTAAAGGAGATATTCTTTTCAGTGAAACTTTGAAAACAGAAGAAGGTGCAGATATTAACGGTTATATTAAGAAAACAGAAAGCACGAGTTTAGAAGCTGCTCAAGACGAATTCAAACTTGAGGCTATTGAAGCCAAAGATAAGGAAAAAGTTTCTAAAAAAGGCCGACCAAAAATAGTTGCTAGCAACTAATAAAAAGAAGTACAATTCACCACAGTTTAATAAAGAAAAATTTGGCTTAAATCATATTTTAAATGTCTGTAAATACATGTTCATCTGTCGGGATAATTGGCGCAGGTATCCAGGGCGTATGTATAGGTCTAAATTTATTAAAAAGAAATATTCCGACAACAATATTTGACTCAAAAGATCCCGGTAGTATGGCTTCTTATGGTAACGCCGGACATTTCTCACCCTACGCAGTATTACAACTAAATAGACCTGATGTTTTATACGATATACCCAAGATGTTATTCAGTTCTTATGGACCCCTAGCTTTAAAATGGAATTATATTCCTAAAATGATTCCATGGATACTCGGTTATTTAAAAAATTGTAATAATAAGTCAATGCTACATACAGCAAAGTATATGCATCAAATTTTAAATTTATCTTTAGATGCTTATGATGAAATTTTTCAAGAATTTGACATAACTAATTTAGTTGAAAAAAAGGGAATTATTTATGTTTGGACAAATCAAAATCTTAAAAGCAGAGAATTAGAAATTAAAGTGAGAAAAGATTTAGGGGTTGAACAGAAGTTACTTAACACCAGAGAGATTTTAGATTTAGAGCCTAATTTAAATCCAGTTTTTGATGCAGGTGCTTACTATGATTACGCTTATCATGCCAAAGATCCTGGTGGTATTGTAAAAAAAATATTTGAATTATTTATTCAAAGAGGTGGTAAATTTATTAAAGAGAATGTAGAAACCGTTAGACAACCAACAGCTACCGAAACATTGATAAAAACAAATAATAAAGAATATAAATTTGAGAAATCTGTTATAGCATGCGGTGCTTTTTCAAAAAAATTTACTGACCAATTAAATGAAAAAATTCCATTGGATACTGAAAGGGGTTATCATGTTCATTTTAAAGGTATGGAAAATTTACTTACCAGACCAGTTATATTTTTAGATCGCGGATTTGGTTTGACACCAATGAATCAGGGTCTTAGGGCAGTTGGAACAGTTGAGTTAGGCGGACTTAAAAATCCGTTATCAAAAAAAAGAATTGATTATATTGTAAGATGCGCAAAAGAACTTTTACCCCAACTTAAAAATTATGAAGATGAATGGCTAGGCTTTAGACCAACACTGCCAGATTTTCTTCCAGTATTAGGACCTTCAAAAAATAATAAAAATATTGTGTATGCTTTCGGTCATCATCATTTAGGATGGACATTAGGTGCGATTACTGGCAAAGTTATTTCAGGAATTTTAGCCAATGAAAAAACAAATTTAGATTTATCTGCCTATAGTTCATCAAGATTTAATTAAATGATAAAAATAGCTGTTTTGGACGATTACCAAAATATTTTTGGAGAATTTATTGATATAGAATCTTATAAAGATAGATATGAATTTACTATTTTTAATCAACCGTTTGCAAATGAGGCAGAGGCTTTAATTTCATTAGAAAAATTTGATGCACTTTTTATAATGAGGGAAAGAACCCGGATTACTAAGTCTTTAATAGAGGGAATGAAAAATTTGAAATATATAATGACAAGTGGAAAAAGAAATAAATCAATCGATCTTGAGGAAGCAAAAAAAAGAAAAATAATAGTATGTGGCACAGATATTAATTCAAATCCTACTGCTGAAATTACATGGGCTTTAATTCTTGGTTTGATGAGAAACATGAAACAAGAAATAGATAATATGTTTCAAGGTTATTGGCAAAGCTCTATTGGTTTAGAATTAAAAGGGAAAATTTTGGGTTTAATTGGGCTTGGAAAAATTGGGACGCAAGTTGCCAAAATTGGTAAGGCTTTTGGAATGCAAGTTGTTGCTTGGAGTGAAAATTTAAATTTATCAGAGGCAAACAAAATAGGTGTACTTCCCATGAGTAAAGACGAGTTATTGAGACAATCAGACATTATATCTATTCATGTTGTCTTAGGTGAAAGATACAAAAATCTTTTTACAGAAAAAGAGTTTAAAATTATGAAAAAAACCTCTTTTTTAATAAATACCTCAAGAGGACCAATTGTTAATGAAAAAGATTTAATTAAAGCTTTAGAAGATGATGATATAGCAGGGGCAGGTTTAGATGTTTATGACATTGAGCCTCTCCCCCAAGATCATAGATTACGATTTTTACCAAACGCTTTATTGATGCCACATCTAGGTTTTGTTACTGAAGAGAACTATTCCATTTTTTTCAATCAAATGATGGAAAATTTAGATCTAAGCATCAAGGGTGAACCAAAAAGACTATTAAATTAGCGTAAACTTCAGGTTGTATTTCTGATTCAAAATTCTGTATATTTATCCACAGTTTTGTGATTGATTCGTTATTGGAGATAAGGAATGAAAAAAATTACAGGGTTACTTTTTTTTGGGCTTCTTTTATCTGGTTGCTACACCAACTCATTAACAATGGTGGGACCAGCAACAGGTGTTGCATCTGGAAAACTTACTGAAACAGCAACATCAACTTCAATAAACTATATTGTCAAAAAGCAAACTGGTAAAACTCCAATAGAACACGTTTTAAGTGAAAAACAAATAAAATCAGTAGAAAAAGCTAAGGAAAAAATTTCCCCTTGTAAGCCAAGCAATAAACTTTGCTCAGTTTTAAGCCAAAGAATTGAAAAAACTAGAAAACAAATTTTGGGACTAAATCTTCAAGCAAGAATAGAAAAAAATCACAAGCAGCTTATTGGAAAACAGAAAAAAGATTAACACAACTTTAAGTTTACTTTTCAATCATAAGTAATATCCTGTAACGAAATATCACTCATAATTTTCTTTTAAAATTAAAACATTGTGTTACTGACACTTATGAAAATTTTAGCAGGGATTCTATCTCTATTTTTTTTGTCAGGATGTTATCAAGCATCTTTAACACCAATGATTGGGCCTGCAGCCACTGCATCTCAAGGAAATTTAGCATATTCTGCGGCATCAACTGGATTAAGTTATGGCGTAAAACATAAAACAGGCAAGTTCCCAGTTGAACACTTTTTTCAAAGAGAAAAACAAAAAATTGTAAAAAAAATTGACTCAATAGAAACTTTTATTGAAGATAAATCGAATTTGGCAAAAACTAATATTATTGACCAAAAAAATAACTTACAATCCAAAAGTGTGAAAGCAAAAACACGATGGGTTTTACATTTAAAAGATATCAAAAACGTTAAAGTGAAAGATGCTTTCCCAGCAAGCAAACCTCGTTATTCTTATTGGCCCAAGGTAAAATAGCCAATTTTAATCATTTAAATCTATATCAACATATCATATTCTCAATACATGAAATCCAAAGCAAAAGTTGTAGTGGTTGGAGGTGGTGCTGTAGGCGTAAGCACACTCTATCATTTAGCTAAAAAAGGTTGGTCGGATGTTGTTTTAGTTGAGAGAAAAGAACTTACCTCAGGTTCAACTTGGCACGCAGCAGGTTTGCTTCCTCTTTTTAATATGAGTTATTCTGTCGGACAACTGCATCGGTATGCTGTTCAACTTTATAAATCGTTAGAAAAAGAAACCGGTAAAAAAGTAGGTTTCAGTGTTGTTTCAAATATTCGTTTGGCACAAACAAAAGATCGAATGGATGAATATCACCAGTACGCAGGTGTTGCCAAAACAATTGGTGTAAAAGTAAAATTTTTAAAACCAGAACAAGTCAAAGAAATTTGGCCTTTATGTAATATCGAAGGCTTAGTTGGTGCAATACAACATCCAGAAGACGGATATATTCAACCAGCAGATCTTACTCAAGCATTAGCAACTGGTGCAAGGAACCACGGAGCAGAAATTTATAGAAACACAACCGTTGTAGGAATTAAACAAATAAAAAATGGTTGGACTGTTGAAACAGACAAAGGATCTATTTCATGTGAACATGTTGTCTCTTGTAGTGGAAATTTCGCAAGACAAACAGGGGAAATGGTTGGGATTGAAATTCCAGCGATACCAGTTGAACATCAGTATATTGTTACAGAACCACATCCAGAAGTTCAAAAAAGACAAAAAGAAAAAAAACCAGAGATGGGAGTTTTAAGGGATAGTGATAATTCATGGTATATGAGAGAAGAAGCAGGCGGATTTATTTTAGGCCCATATGAAAAAGGTGCACCGTGTTGTTACATAGATGGTCCATCAAAAGATAGTGAATATGAATTATTTCAGGAAGATTTAGATAGACTAGCGCCACACATTGAAGGAGCCATTAAAAGAGTTCCTGCATTTGGTGAGGTCGGAGTCAAAAAAGTTTATAACGGTGCAATTTGTTACACACCTGACGGAAGTCCATTAGTTGGACCTGCGTGGGGACTTAAAAACTTTTGGATTAATGATGGACACAGTTTTGGAATTACTGCAGCAGGAGGTGCTGGTTGGCAATTAGCAGAATGGATTATTGATGGGGAGCCAACGATAGATATGCTCGGTGTTGATCCAAGAAGATTTGGATCATACGTCACAAAATCTTATTTAATGGAAAAAAATGAAGAAGCTTATGCAAATGTTTTCACAGTACATTATCCAGATGAAGAACGTGAAGCTGGAAGACCTTTAAGACAAGCTCCATGTTACGATCGAATGAAAAAACTTGGAGCAGTCTTCGGACAAAAGTTTGGCTGGGAGAGACCAAACTTCTTTGCAACTGATGGAGAAAAACAGGAGGATGACTGGTCATTCAGAAGATCAAACTGGTTTAAAAGTGTTGAGAAAGAGTGCAAGAATGTAAAAGAAAATGTTGGACTATTGGATATGTCTGCATTTGGTAAGTGTAGAATAAAAGGTTCAGGAGCTGAAGAATTTTTAGATAAATTAGTGGCAAATAAACTTCCTAAAAAAATTGGCAGAATAAATCTTTGTCACGCACTTAATACAAAAGGTGGAGTACATTCCGAATTTACAATTATGAGAGAAGCTGAAGATAGTTTTTATTTAGTTTCTGCTGGCGCATACCAAAGATTAGATCACGATTGGATCCATAAATGGATGCCAAAAGATGGTTCTGTTCAATTTGAAAACTTAACAAACAGTATGGGTGTTTTAGTTGTTTCAGGTCCAAAGGCACGACAACTAATGCAAAAAGTTTCTAAAACAGACTTTTCAAATGAAAAATTTAAATGGTTAAGTGCACAAAATATTAACATTGGTTTAGCA
This sequence comes from uncultured Pelagibacteraceae bacterium, assembly GCA_902582475.1. GTDB lineage: Bacteria > Pseudomonadota > Alphaproteobacteria > Pelagibacterales > Pelagibacteraceae > Anoxypelagibacter. The sequence continues at coordinate 28,330 of CACHSH010000002.1, forward strand.
CCTTGTAATGCGATGAGAGTAAATTTTGTTGGTGAACTTGGTTGGGAATTACATCATCCAATTGAATACCAAAACCATATATTTGATAAACTTATGGAAGCTGGAAAAGAATTTAATCTGAAGCCTTACGGTATTCGAGCGATGAATAGTTTGAGAGTTGAAAAATCTTACAAGTTAGTGGGAACGGAACTTTCAATTGAATATGCACCATACGAGTCTGGTTTAGATAGATTTATTCATCCAAATAAAGGTGATTTTATTGGACGTGCGGCACTGGATCAATGGAGAGCAAAAGGCTTTTCAAATAAATTAGTAACTATGGAAATTCATGGTGTTTCAGACGCTGATGTACTTGGTAACAATCCTATATATGAAAACGGATCTGTAATCGGTAGAGCAACTGGTGGAGATTATGGTTTTAGATTAAATAAATCTATTGCACTTGGAATGGTTAAACCAGAATACGCAAAAGTAGGACAAAAGCTTAAAATTGATATTCTTGGTAAGATGCATGAAGTTTCTATTATCGAGGACTCTCCTTACGATTCTGAAAATAAATTATTAAGAGCTTAATGAAAAAGTTAATATTTATCTGTCTAATATTAGCTTTACCAAAAATATCTTTTGCAAACGAGAGATCTATACCGTTAGAGTTATTTACTGCTAAAAAAAGTCAGTATGGTGGTCAAATAAAAATTACAGGTCCTAAAGAATGGAAAAATAAAAGGACTGGCAAAGTATTACAAGTTTATGAAAGAAAAAGAGGATCAAAAATTCAATCATTTGCAAAAACAAATAATGGCCAGTGTTTAGGGAGAGTGATGGACACCAGATATGAAAAAAGAGGATTAATTTATATAAAAAATGGCTGCAAATTCCCTTTAGGAAATTGGAAAGAGGGTGAAAAAAGAGAATTTATATCTAGCTATGTTTATTCTTCTAAAACTAGACAGTATAAGAAGACGATTACAATAAAAAAAATTGGAAATGAAAAAAAATGCTTAACATTTAGATGGTCTAAAGCTAAATTAGACGGACATATAGTAGATGATAATAGTTATACTTACTGTCCAAAAAAAGGGTTTACAAAAATGGTTTCACATAAGACCAATACATTTAAAATGAAAGTATCTGGAAATATAAAAGGCACAGGCACTAAATGAAAATATTAGTCGCTGTTAAAAGAGTTATTGATTACAACGTTCAGATAAGAGTTAAAGAGGACGGATCTGGAGTTCATACAGACAATGTTAAAATGTCAACTAACCCACCAGATGATAACGCAACAGAAGAATCTGTTAAATTAAAAGAAGCTGGAAAAGTAAAAGAAATTGTTGCGGTTACAATCGGTGATGATAAAGCACAGGAAACTGTTCGAAAAGCTTTAGCAGTTGGAGCAGATAGAGGAATTCACATTAAGTCTGATACATATATAGAGCCTTTAGGTATTGCCAAAATTTTAAAAAAAGTAGTTGAGAAAGAAAAACCAGATATGGTTTTCTTGGGCAAACAAGCCATCGATGACGATTGTAATCAAACAGGACAAATGCTTGCAGCAATGTTGAATTGGCCTCAAGCAACTTTTTCATCAAAAGTAACTTTAAAAGAAAAAAGTATGGAGATAGTAAGAGAAATAGACGAAGGTTTAGAAACAGTTGAGGTAAATTTACCTGCCGTTGTAACTTGTGACCTTAGATTAAACGAACCACGTTACGCATCCCTTCCAAATATAATGAAAGCCAAGAAAAAACCAATTGACCAAATGGTTGCGAAAGATTTAGGTGTAGACATTACAAACAGAGTTCAGCAATTAAAAGTTGAAGAACCACCAAAAAGAAAAGCAGGAATTAAAGTTGCAAATGTTGCAGAATTAGTAAGCAAACTTAAAAATGAGGCGAAGGTAATTTAATGCCAGTATTATTAATAGCGGAACACGATAATAAAAACCTTAAACCGTTTACTTTAAATGCAATAACTGCAGCATCTAAAATTGATCCAGATGTTCATGTTTTAGTAGCGGGGAGTGGATCTGAAAATGTAGCTAAAGAAGCTGCGGCAGTTTCTTTAGTTAAAAAAGTTTTGCATTGCGATTCTCCTAATTATCAAAATTATTTACCAGAAAACTTAGCTCCACTTGTAACAAAACATTCTGAAAAATATGATTATATTGTTGCATCAGCAAATACTTTTGGAAAAAACTTTATGCCAAGGGTTGCAGCTGCACTAGATACTTCTCAAGTGAGTGATGTTATAAAAGTAAACTCACCAGATACTTTTGTAAGACCTATTTATGCTGGTAATGCTTTTGCGACAGTGAAAAGTAATGACAAAAAAAGATGTGTAACAATTAGACCAACTTCTTTTGAACCTGCGCCTAAAACTGGAGGTTCAGCACAAATTGATAAAGTAGATGCAGCTGAAGTTCCTAACTTTTCTAAATTTGTAAAAAGAGAAGAAACAAAATCGGAAAGACCTGAGCTTGGAACTGCAAGAATAGTAGTTTCTGGTGGAAGAGGATTAGAAAGCGGAGAAAACTTTAAACTGATAACTGATATTGCTGATAAATTAAATGCAGCGGTAGGTGCTTCACGAGCAGCTGTTGATGCAGGCTATATAAGTAATGATCACCAAGTAGGTCAAACAGGAAAAGTAGTTGTCCCAGATTTATACATTGCTGTTGGAATTTCAGGGGCGATTCAGCATTTAGCTGGTATGAAAGAGAGCAAAATAATTGTCGCAATCAACAAAGACGGTGAAGCCCCAATATTCAGTATCGCAGATTATGGTCTAGAAGCAGATTTATTCAAAGCTCTTCCAGAATTTCTATCTGAGTTAAATAAACTCAACACTATCCAAAAATAATTAGTTTGATATAGTCCCCGCATGGCTCGAGAGACAATGCAATATGATGTGGTTATAGTTGGTGCTGGACCATCGGGTTTATCTACTGCCATTAAACTAAAACAATTAGAACCAAAATTAAATATTTGTATTTTAGAAAAAGGCGCTGAAGTTGGTGCACATATATTAAGTGGAAATGTTTTAGAAACTAGAGCTTTAGATGAATTATTACCAAAATGGAAAGAAGAGGGAGCACCTGTTAAAACCAAAGTTACAAAAGAAAAATTTTTATTTTTAGGAAAAAAAACGTCTTTAAGTTGGCCAACTTGGCTTTTACCCGCAGTACAAAAAAATCATAATAATTACATAGTTAGTCTTGCTAATCTTTGTCGTTGGCTTGCTGAACAGGCTGAAAAGTTAGGAGTAGAAATTTTTCCAGGATTTCCAGCAAGTGAGGTTCTTTATAATGAAGATGGTTCTGTAAAAGGAGTAGCAACTCTAGATATGGGTGTAGATAAAGAGGGTAATAAAAAAGATGGATACCAAGAAGGAATGGAACTTCATGCAAAAGTTACAGTTTTTTCAGAAGGATGCAGAGGACATTTGGGCAAACAATTGATTAAAAAATTTAACTTAGATGAAGGAAAAAGTCCTCAGCAATACGGTATAGGTCTAAAAGAAATTTGGGAAGTTAGTGAGGAACAACATCAAGAAGGATTAGTAATGCATACTGCAGGCTGGCCTTTAGATAACAAAACATACGGTGGGAGTTTTATTTATCACGCAGAAAATAAACAAATTTACCTCGGCTATGTAATTGGACTTGATTATCAAAATCCACACTTATCTCCTTTTGACGAGTTTCAACGATTTAAAACACATAAAGCAATAAGAAAAATGTTTGAGGGTGGAAAAAGAATTTCTTTTGGCGCTAGAGCTTTAATTGAGGGTGGTCTTCAAAGTTTACCGAAAATGTATATGCCTGGAGCATTATTAGTTGGTTGTGATGCCGGAACTTTAAATATGCCCAAGATTAAAGGAACTCACACAGCAATGAAAAGTGGAATGATGGCTGCAGAAACTATTGTTGAACATATTAAAAATAAAAGAAAATTATCTCTATACGAGGAATTATTTAAAAAAAGTTGGGTATACGAGGAACTTTATGCGGCTAGAAACGTTAAACCAAGTTTTAGTTGGGGATTATTACTTGGAATCATCTTTACTGGTATAGATCAGATTTTATTTAGAGGAAAATTACCTTTTACACTAAAGCACAAACACGCAGATCATGAAGCTTTGAAGCCTGCAAGTAAAATGCCTAAAATTGAATACCCAAAACCTGACGGTAAACTTACTTTCGATAAAACAAGCTCGGTTTATTTAACAGGTACAAATCACACCGAAAATCAACTAGTACATCTTCAATTAAAAAATAAATATTTACCCATACAATATACTTTAAGAGAATATGATGAACCTGCTCAAAGATATTGTCCCGTAGGTGTTTACGAGGTTCAAAAAAATGAATTTGTAATTAATTCACAAAATTGTATTCATTGTAAAACTTGTGATATCAAAGAACCCTCCCAGAATATTAATTGGGTAGCACCAGAAGGTGGCGGCGGACCTAAATACGGCAATATGTAATGTCAAAAAACAAAGTTAGCTCAGCTATGTTTTTTGTTTTGTTAGCTGGTTTAATCTGGTCTTTTGGTCCATTAGTAGTAAGAAACATGGACAATGCCGAACTAGTTCCATGGCAGTATTCATTAATAAGAGGATCAGCAATTTTTATAATCTTAAATCTTTATTTATTTTTAACTGAAGGCAGCAAGTTTACAAATAATTATAATAAAATAGGTCTATCAGGAATAATTGGAGGTATTAGTCTTGGTATTGCTAATTTAACTTTTATTCTTTCACTTACTTCAACTTCAGCTGCAGTAACACTTTTAATGTTAGGAGCGTTACCTTTTTTAGCGGCAATTATAGCCTATGTTTTTTTAAATGAAAAAATATCTAAAACAACTTTTATAGCCATAATAATTGCTGCAGTTGGAATAATATTTATGTGTTTTGACAGTATCCAAACCGGAACACTCTTTGGTCTCATTAATGGTTTAGTATCTTCTTTAGGTTTTGCGGTATTTACAGTTACTCTAAGATGGAAAAAAAATACTCCTAAACTTACGACCGTATCTATAGCTGGAATTTTTGCAGCCATCATTTCTTTATTAGTAATATTTTTTAATGACAGTAATGTTTTAATGTCTTTAAAAAATACTTCACTGTCTTCACTTCACGGATTTTTAGTTTGTTCCGCACTTATTTTATATTCAGCAAAATCTAAATATTTACCAGCTGCAGACTTAACTTTGTTATCTCTTACAGAAATTTTAGGTGGAATTTTTTGGGTTTGGCTTCCTCTATTTGGAATTAATGAAGTTCCAAATAATAATACAATTATTGGAGGAGCTATAATTATTTTGGCAATTGTCTTTTACGGTTTTAACACTAGAAGATATATTTTTAGGTACTAATTTGATTTAGCTATGCCCTCAAGCTCGTTTGACTCATAAACTATTTTATTTGAAGTACTTGTGGATATATACAGCATTGCCTTTACAACATTTTCAATTTTTATTGGTTTATATTTTTTCAAACTTCCAAAAGCAAACAGAGTAAGAGTATTCATTATAGGAGTGAAAATTATCTCTCCCAATCGAAATGATTTTCTATTTCCAACTAATAAAGAAGGTCTAATAATAGCGAGTCTTTTAAAATTAAGATTTTTTAATTTTTCTTCAACCTGTCCTTTATTTTTTAAATAATTGCTTGATGCCTTTGGGTTAGCACCAATAGACGAAACATAGAAAAAAGAATTTACAGAATTTTCTTTCGCAATTGTAGCTACATGCACAGGAATATCATACTCAATTCTTGTATATTCGCTTTTATCGGGCGTATCTTTTTTTGTAGTACCTATACAAAAGTAACAGTCATCTCCGTTAATTTTATCTTTATATTTTTCTAAATTTCTAAAGTCAGTTTTAATAATTTCTACTTTTGGATTGTCAACTTTAGGCATGGTCCTTACAAAAATCTTAATTTTACTGTAGGTATTTTTTAAAAGTATAGTTTTAAATAACTCATTTCCAATCAAGCCTGATGAACCAAATATTATTGCAGTTTTCATAAAATAAATCTGGAAAACTTTATTATTTATATTTCCCAATCAAATCTTGGGAATGTATCGAATAGTTTCACAACTTTATCCGACCATTGATTACAGACTTTGAAATAGTCTTCATCGGAAGTATTTAAACATTTTAGAGATGCAATTTTATTTGTATCTTTTTTGTAAATAGCAAAATCAATTGGAGGTCCCACGGTTAAATCACTTTTTAAAGTTGAGTCCATTGAAATTAAAGCACATCTCGCAGCGTCGCCAATTTTTACACTTGGTGTAATAACTCTATCCAGAATAGGTTTTCCATACTTGACCTCGCCAATTACTAAATAAGGTTTACTATCTGCTGGTCTAATAAAATTTCCTTGCGGATAAACTAAATAAATTTCTTGAGGCTGACCTTTAATTTGCCCTCCCACAATGAACGTTGCTCCAAGAGTAAGTATGTCTGTATTCACCCCATCTGGTGATGAATGTTTTATGTTTAATTTCCCCAAATAATTTGCGATCTGTTCAAAATCTTTACAGGTATTAAGATTTGGTCCTGACTTACCCTTTAAATCTTTTTCTATAGACTTATACACAGCCTGAGATGTACCTAAGTTTCCTGAAGTAACTATAACTATTGTTCTATCACCAACATCATGCGTAAACATCTTTGAATAGATATTAACGTTATCCATTCCAGCATTTGTTCTAGAGTCTGATGCAAAAACTAAACCCTCTTTTGTCTTGATTCCGATACAATATGTCATGTACGAATACTTAATTAAAAAATTATAAATATACAAATTAATAATAGCATGCCAGCTATCTAATTAATGCAATTGCTTGTTTCTATTAATTGTTAAAAATGAAAGAATGTTAATGCCATCACTTTGGGATAAATACGACTCTGATACTACCTATGACGAATATTTAGGTGAAGATAACAAGCTTAGGAAGCAAGCTAAGGTAATTTCAAATATTCTCGAAAGAATTGGCAGTAAAAAGCTTCAGGAGATTGAAAAAAATTGCGCAAGCACAATCAGCGCAAGGGGAATTAACTTTCGTGTTTATTCCTCTGGAAAAAAAGCTCAAGAAAAAAAGTGGCCGTTAGATATAATCCCGAGAATTATTCCAAAAAGAGATTGGTCTAAAGTATCAAAAGGTTTGCTACAAAGGGTCAAGGCGCTTAATCTTTTTATTGATGATGTTTATAATGATAAAAAAATATTTAATGACAATGTCATACCCAAAGAGTTAGTCTTTAAATCACCTTATTATCTAAAAGAGTGTGACGGTTTTTCTCCAAAGCACAAAGCGTGGTCAAATATTTCTGGTATTGATTTAATTAGAAATATCAAGGGCGACTTTTTGGTCTTAGAAGATAATTTACGAGTCCCTTCAGGAATCTCTTATATGTTAGAGAACCGAATGGTTATGCGAGATGTGTTCCCTGAATTATTTACTAGATATAAAGTTTCAGATATTCATCAATACCCAAACAAACTTTATAACTGCATGCTTGAGTGTATTCCAAAAAAAACTAAAGATCCTCACATGTGTGTTTTAACTCCAGGCAGAGCAAACTCTGCGTATTTTGAGCACAGATTTTTATCAGAGCAAATGGGTATAGCACTTGTTGAGGGTAAAGATTTATTTGTTGAGAAAGATGTGGTTTATATGAAAACAGTTAGAGGAAAATTAAGGGTCGATTGTATTTATAGAAGACTTGATGATACCTTTTTAGATCCTAAAGCTTTTTTCAAAGGTTCATTAATTGGCGTCCCAGGATTATTTAAAGCTTGGAGAAAAGGTAATGTTGGAATTTTAAATGCACCCGGAACAGGTATAGCAGATGACAAAGCAATTTATTCTTATGTCGATAAAATGATTGTTTATTATTTAGGGGAGCAACCAAAGTTAAAACAAGTCGAAACATTGTTGTGTAGCGAAAAAATTCACAGAGAACATGTAATTGAAAATATCTCTAAGTTTGTTGTAAAACCAACAAACGGTTCAGGTGGTAATGGTATTTTAATTGGTCCACACGCTTCTAAAAAAAATAGAGAAGCAATGAAAAAAAATATATTAAAAAATCCAAGAAATTATGTTGCTCAACCTTTAGAAATACTTTCTACCACGCCAACTATCACTGATAATAGTATAGAGCCAAGACACTTAGATTTAAGACCATTTGTTTTAAGTGGAAAATCAACGTGGGTTACAACAGGTGGATTAACAAGAGTGGCATTAAAAAAAGGAAGTACGATTGTAAATAGTTCACAAGGTGGCGGCTCTAAAGATACAATGATAATTGATATGTAGATCTAAGAAAGATCTACTGCAAATTCTTTTAATTTTTCTATTTTTACTAATTCTAAGGTTTTTTCGTGTGTGGCTTTTAAATAAATCGGACAACCTTTGCCTGCTTCAAGTGCTCTCGCATACCAACTCGCACAAACACACCATTTGTCTCCATCTTTAAGTCCTGGAAAACCAAACTCTGGATGAGGTGTAATTAAGTCGTTACCTGCCTCCTTGCACCATTTCAAAAACTCATCATTTACTTTTACGCAAACTGTATGAAGTCCACGGTCATTTTCATCTGTATTACAACAACCATCTCTATACCAACCAGTTATGGGATCAGTTGAACAGCTTTCTAAAATTTCTCCTAATACGTTTTTTTGTTTTTTCATTATAAATTTACCGAGTCTAACAAGCGGTCTCTTAAATAATCTTCAAAAGATTTACCGCAAGTTATTAAATATTTATCTTCAAGTTTATATATACAGCAATCAATTCTGGCTACTAAAGTTTGTGCCATTGATGAAGCTGGAAATTTTTTATCTCTAAAATCAAAGTGAGTTAATTTATTTAAGTAGTGGTCTTTATTTTCGCCACTAATTTCAAAATAAGACTGACCTTCCGAGTAATTAGAAGCAAGCATTTCATCATTTTTATTAATCTCGGAAACTATTCTTAATATTTCTTGATCTTCCTCTTTATTCTTTGCAATCAATACCCATTGATCAAAAGAATGTTTGGCAAAAATAAAACGGTCATTATCAACCATTCTTAAGTTATCCGATGGTGGAAGAAGAGAAGCTTCTTTATTAACAGCGAATGCAAAAGCTCCATCGCCTTTACCTCTCAAAGTAATTTGCTGACGTGAAACTTGGTTTATTTCAATGCCTTCTTTATAAGCTAAGTTTTTCATAGCATCATCCTTTCATTTTTAGGATCAATAAAATTAGGTTCTACTACTTCAACCGCAATAGTATTTAAATTTTCTGTTGAAACAAAAAGACGGCTACCAATTTTTCTTTTACCACTTCTTATGAGAGCCATAGCAACTGAGTGATTTAAATTCGGACTAAAATAACTCGATGTTACATGACCAAGCATATCTACAGGATCCTTAATTGGCAAAGACAAGTCTTTTTGTTCGATAACATGCTGACCTTCTTCAATTCCTAAAGTTTTATCAATAGGAACAAGTCCAACAAGTTGTTTTCTACTTTCTCTCACAATATCAATTCTAGTTAATGATCTTTTGCCTATAAAATCTTTTTTCTTTTTACCAATCATCCAATTCAAATTCAGATCAAGTGGAGTTACGGTTCCATCTGTATCCTGACCTACAATGATGTAACCTTTTTCAGCTCTTAAAAGATGCATAGTCTCTGTACCATAAGGGACTAAATCAAAATCTCTACTATACATAAAAATTTTCTGCCAAAGTTTTAAAGCATGACTCGGTGGAACGTAGATTTCATATCCTAATTCTCCTGTAAAACTAGCACGTAAAATTCTTATTTCTGTATCTAAATATTTGAAATTATCAAAACTCATGAACGGAAACTTGTCATTCGAAAAATCAATATCATTAAAAACTCTACTCATTATTACTCTTGATTTTGGTCCGCTAAGGTTAAATGTAGCAAATTGTTCTGTAATTGAATTCATATAAACATTTAAATTTGGCCATTCAGTTTGTGCATATTCTTCCATGTGAGCCAAAACACTCGCAGCATTACCAGTTGTTGTTGTTACTATAAAATGTTGGTCATTTATTTTACAAACAATTCCATCATCTTTAATCATTCCATCTTCTCCTAACATTAGAGCGTATCTTCCTGTCTTAGGTTTCATTTTTGTAAAACTATTTGTGTACATTAGATTTACAAAAGTTAGAGCATCCTTTCCTTTAATTTCAATTTTACCAAGTGTCGATCCATCTAAGATCCCAGCAGTTTTTCTAACTTGTTCAGCTTCTCTCTGAACAGACTGATGCATAGTTTCATCTTCAGATTTTTTGAAGTACCAAGGTCTTTTCCACTGTCCAACATTTTCAAAAACAGCGTTTTGATTTATATGCCAAGAATGTAACGGTGTTTTTCTCTCTGGATCATAAAACTCATATGTACTTCTTCCAGCTATGGCAGAAAAATTAACGGGACTGTAAGGAGGCCTATAAGTTGTTGTTCCAACTTCAGAAATATCTTTCTTTAATATTTTTGAGACAATTCCAAGCGCATTAATACTACTGATTTTTCCTTGATCAGTTCCCATACTATTTGTTGTAAATCTTTTTAAATGTTCAATTCTATTAAAGCCTTCATTAACTGCTTGTTTTAAATCTTTCGTAGTTACATCGTTTTGAAGATCGATAAACGATTTAGACCATAGTGATTTTTTTTCTTGCTTAGTTTCCCAAAGCTCTTTAATTTGAAATTTTTCAGGCCCGCTAAGTTCAAACTTTACTTCGAGTTCATTTAGACCTTCAAATTCACTTAATTTTTTTTCAACTTCGACTAAAAGTTTTTCGTAGCTAAAGTTACCGCTTACAGACCCTAGAGTAATTGTTTTTTGGAAAATTCTATCTGGTTTAAAAGTTAAATGGTCTTTGTCCCATTTTAAAAGACCTTTAGATTGAGTAAACAAATGAATATCTGGATTAAAACCTCCTGACACACACAGCATTGAGGTTTTGATTTTACTAATTTGATTTTTCTTTGTTCTTATAGAGACTTTTTTAACTTCTTTTTGTCCCTCACAACCTTCAATTTCAGATTTTGGGTAGAAAGGAATATTCAATTTTTCTAGAAGGTCTACTGTTTCTTTTTCAATATTTTTTTGATCTCTTATATCAACATAAGCTTTTGGCTTGTGACCTAGATCTGTAAGGGATTTTAATAGACTATAGGTTGATGAATTATTTGTAAAAATAACAGGGCTTTCATCAGGGACTACACCGTATCTATTTAAATATTTTTCAAAAGATGCTGCAAGCATTACCCCAGGTAAATCGTTATTTCTAAAAGTAATAAATCTTTCAATATGTCCGTTCGCTAAAATAGTGTGCTTCGTCCTAATCTTATGTAGAACTAGTTCTGGTTTTTCATTATTTTGCGGCTTTCCAACATTTTTATCCTCTAATGCAATTAGATGATCACTAAAGTTATATGTGGTGACTAAAGTATTTTTTAATATTTTTATATTATTTGAATTTCTAATTAATCTTTCAGTTTTTTCTAACCAATCATTTGATGATTGATCATTAATAGATTTTATTTTGTTGGCATTTTTTAAAATACCACCCAAAGCATCTTCTCTTTCAACTAATAGAACGTCATAATTTGTACCTGCAAATTTTTTAGCTGCTAAAAGTCCACTCAAACCTCCGCCAACAATAATAATGTCTACGTTATGATGTTGATGGATACTTTTTGATTTAAATTCTTTTGGGGGCTTTCCCAACCCAGCCGTTCTTCTGATTAAAGGCTCATATACATTTTTCCAGAAACCTTTTGGTCCCATAAATGTTTTGTAATAAAAACCCGCAGAAAATATTGGTGATAAAATATTATTTATTGACCCCAAATCTGTTTTTAATGAAGGCCAACGGTTTTGGCTTTTAATAATCATGCCTTCATAGATTTTTTTTACAGTCGCTCTTACATTAGGTTCATTATGTTCGTTTATAATTTGAACTAATGCATTAGGCTCTTCAATTCCGCATGTATAAATACCTCTTGGTCTATGATATTTAAAACTTCGTCCAATTAATCTTACATTATTTCTTAATAAAGCAGCGGCAATAGTATCTCCCTCATTACCAGCATATTTTTTTCCATCAAATTTAAAATATATTTTACTCTCAGTCATATTTTCTACTTAAGTAATTTCTTTTTTTCCCTCTCATATTCATATCCAGTGATTACTCCATCTTTATAAAGGTCCAAAAGCTTTTTTAATTGAACAGAAACCTCATCACTCGTGACTTTATTAGTTTCTACTTTATTAGATTTTTCTGCGTTCATATTTTCAGAGAATAAAGAGAAAAAAAATGTGATTAAAAAAAGAGTTGTAATTTTATTCATGGTTTTTTTACCGAAAAGTTACCTGATCCAACATCTGGCTCACCAGATGGGGTTTTTATTGTATTTTTAAATTCTTTTAACGGAGGAGGGTTCTCTCCTATTTTATAAACTTTTAATATTTCATCCGTTGAAGTGTTTCTAACTGCATTAAACCATTTTTTGCATCCGTGAGTGTGAACCCAACGTTCGTAATAAATTCCTTTTGGATTTGCTCGGATAAAAACATATTCAGACCATTCTCTATCACTTATTTGTTCAGGATCTTTGGGTCTCGCTACGTGAGCCTCACCACCATTAGAGAATTCAGATTGGTCTCTTTCTCCGCAATAAGGACATCTTATAGTAAACATTTAATGTGCTACAGCTGCAGCTCCGTGTTCATCTACTAATCTTCCACTTACAAATCGATCTACACTAAATGGAGCATTAATTTTGTGAGCTTTATTTTTTGCTATCGTATGTGCAAAAACGTTTGCACTTCCGGGTGTTGCTTTAAAACCGCCTGTGCCCCATCCACAATTAAAATATAATCCTTCTACTTCACATTTACTTAATATTGGACTTGCATCTGGAGTTATATCAACAATACCACCCCATTGTCTGAGCATTTTCATTTTTCCAAAGATCGGATAGAGCTCAACTATCGCTCTGATCGTATCTTCAATAATATTATAACCGCCTCTTTGTGTATAAGAATTGTATCCGTCAGTTCCTGCACCAATAACAAGTTCACCTTTATCAGATTGACTTACATAAGCGTGAACAGCATTCGACATTACAACCGTATTGATCACAGGCTTAATTGGTTCGGACACTAATGCTTGTAGAGCTTTACTTTGAAGAGGCAATTTAATTCCAGCAGTTGCTGCTAAAACACTTGTGTGACCAGAAGCAACCACACCCACTCTGTTTGATCTAATAAAACCTTTAGATGTTTCAACACCCTGTACCTTTCCTTTAGCCGTTCTTATTTTTTTAACTTCACAATTTTGTATTATGTCTACTCCTAACTCATCTGCTCTCATTGCATAGCCCCAAGCAACTGCATCATGACGTGCTACGCCAGCTCGTGGTTGATAAGAAGCACCTAAGACAGGATATCTACAATTTTCAGTATTCATAATTGGTACTAATTTTTTTATTTGATTAGGATCAACCCATTCAGAGTCAATACCATTTAATTTATTTGCACTTACTCTTCTTCTAATTTCTTTAACATCATGCTCATTATGAGCAAGATTTAAAACACCTCTTTGGCTAAACATAATATTATAATTTAGTTCAGCAGATAAATTTTCCCAAAGTTTTAATGAATGTTCGTATAAATGCGCACTTTCATCCCAAAGATAATTTGACCTTATAATTGTTGTGTTACGACCCGTATTACCTCCACCAAGCCAACCTTTCTCAATAACCGCAATATTTTTTAGACCATGTTCTTTTGCAAGGTAATAAGCTGTACCAAGACCATGTCCTCCGCCCCCAACGATAATTACATCGTAGAATTTTCTAGGCTCTGGATTACGCCACATCTTTTTCCAATTTTGATTATCGGAAAGAGAATTTTTTACTAAGCTATAAATGGAGTATTTTTTTTTCACAATTTAAAATTATCAAAAAATATGGCTTTCATCTAGTTAATTTAGGTTGAAGACCCCATTTGAATTGGCTGGGAAACCACCGTAGTTAGCCAACAATTTTTCAACGGACCGTCTTCTAAAAACTTTTCAACCTGCCATCTAAATTTAAAGTACTTTTTATCTGGTCCTAAGATAATTACTTCGTAAAGAGCTCTTTTATTATCATTATCAATTTCTACAATCTCATGGCCAATATGACCAATTAACATTTTGTAAGATTCACCCTTTATCATTTTTGTGAAATTATCTAAAGGGCCAGTAAAACGTTGGTTGTTTGGATGTGCAAATTCCCATGTTTGTTTTATTCCATTATCTTTTGATGGTGCATCATTCTTCATCAAGCTCTTAAGCTGGATTTTAATTACATCCTCTGGCTTAATTTTATCATTTGGTTTGATAAAATCTGCGTATGCAAAACATTGATTTAAAATGAATATTGCTACAAAAAGTTTCAAAACTTTTCTCATTGGAAATTTGTAGTTTATTAGATTGATACGTCAAGTAGCTTACTTGACGTATCAAAAAGAAATTATTTACGCTGCTAAAGCCTGTTCAATATCGGCAATAATATCGTCATGATGTTCTATACCGATAGAAAGTCTCACATAACCTGGTGTTACACCGGCATCAGCTAACTGTTTGTCATTTAACTGACTGTGAGTAGTAGAAGCAGGATGTATTGCCAAACTTCTAGCGTCACCAATATTTGCAACATGGTAAAGCATTTTTAAGTTGTCGATAAATTTAGCTCCAGCTTCTTTTGAGCCAAGATCCATTCCAACTAAAGAACCATAACCACCCTTCATGTATCTTTTAGCTCTATCTCTAATCTCACCTTGATGGTTTGTAGGATAGATTACATTCTTAACTTTTTTCTGAGACTCCAAGAATTTCACAACTTTTTCGGCGTTTGCACAATGTTGTTTCATTCTTAGCGCAACAGTCTCCAAGCCTTGAATAATTTGCCAAGCGTTAAACGGTGCTAAAGGTGCCCCTAAGTCTCTAAGCAAAACTACTCTCGCTCTTATTGCAAAAGCTACGTTTGCTCCTGTAAGCTTTGGAACATCTCTTCCCCAAATAGCGCCATTGTAACTTGGATCAGGTTCATTAAACAGAGGTTGTCTTTTTGGATCTTTAACCCAATCAAAATTTCCTCCATCAACAATGATACCTCCAATCGAAGTTCCGTGACCTCCGATATATTTTGTTAAAGAGTGCATCACAATCGCAGCACCATGCTCAAGTGGTTTACAAATCACAGGAGCAGCTGTATTATCGATAATTAATGGAACGCCATGCTTTTTTCCAATATCTGCTACTTCTTTAATTGGGAAGACCCGCAAATAAGGATTTGGGCAAGACTCTCCATAATACGCTCTAGTTTTTTTATCCGTTAACTTTTCAAAGTTTTTAGGATCTTTTGGATCAGCAAATCTCACCTCAATACCTTGCATACTTAAAGTATTTTTGAATAAGTTTACCGTTCCACCATATAGATCGGTTGATGAGACTATATTATCTCCCGCCTGACAAACATTCTGTATACAAAAGGCAGATGCTGCTTGACCAGATCCAACTGCTACAGCAGCCAGACCTCCTTCTAGAGCAGCAACTCTTTTTTCAAGAACGTCGCAAGTAGGATTCATAATTCTTGTATAAATATTACCAAATTCTTTTAGGCCAAATAAATTTGCAGCAGTATCTGCATTTTTAAATTGGTAAGAAGTAGTTTGATAAATCGGAACCGCAACAGATGTTGTTGTCGGATCGCTTCTATATTCGCCTCCATGTAAACCGATGGTTTCTGGATTTTTAAAGGCCATTTTATTTTCCTCCTTTTTAGTACTTCGACAAAATGTCGGGCGTACAATACAGTTCAAATACCCGGTTTTAATTTGAAACTATTCCAAAAAAAAACCACCGACTAAAGCGGTGGTCTCGAAAGATTTAACGCTTTAGCGGATTTTTTAAAGCGCTCGCAATTTGTATTAAATCAGCGCTAATGAAGAAATTATATTAGATTTAATATGACAAAGTCAATACCAATTTGCTTCATTTTTAAGCGCATAAAAATGATGTAAAGTGTTGGAATGAGCAATAAATGGAATAGTAATTTAACCCCTGAACAAAATTACATTTTAAAAGAAGAGGGTACAGAGCCTCCTGGATCTAGCCACTTAAATCAGGAAAAAAGAGAAGGTGATTATCATTGTGCTGGGTGTGGGGTAAAACTTTTTAGTTCAACAATGAAGTATGAAAGCGGTTCTGGTTGGCCATCTTTTTTCTCTTCTTTACCTGACGTGTTTGAAACTAAAACAGATACACATATTGGTTATGAAAGGACAGAATATCACTGTAAAAAATGTGGTGGACATCACGGACACATATTTGATGATGGCCCTAAACCTACTGGAAAAAGGTTCTGTAACAACGGTGTTTGCTTAGTATTTAAACCTAAAAAATAATAAAATAAACAATAAAAAAAATAAGAGAATATTCTAAAACAGTCTTTGTTTTTTGCAATTTTTCAGTGCCAAACTTGCTTTCTAAATATTTTTTTGAAAAATAAAACATTAAATGAACTATAATGATAGATATGCCAATTCCGATTAAAGTTGCTTTAAAACTAAAATTTTTGTATCCAAAATAGCAAGCTAATATGAAAGTTATCCAAGAAACTTTAGAAATAAAGACTTTAAATAAAATTGCTGTTTTTTTACTGAAAATAGACTGTGTCCTAATGAAAGAGTAGGACCAAATAAGACCTAGCAGAAAGCTTAAGTATTTTATAATCATTATATTAATAGTATCATTATTTTATGTTAATTAAATCTTTCTTAGCTTTTGGTGCAGGCTTCATTAGTTTCTTATCTCCATGTGTTTTGCCATTAATACCTGGCTATATTTCTTATATTTCTGGAGAAAGCCTTGGAGATATAGTTGAAAAACAAAAAAAAGTTATTTTAAAAACAGTTTTATTTTCTCTAGGCTTCTCACTAGTATTTATTAGTTTTGGTGCTACAGCATCTTTAATTGGAAATATATTGTTAGAAAATTCTAATACTCTAAGAATAATTGCTGGAATTATAATAATAATTTTTTCTCTTCAACTAATTGGTATTTTAAACCTTAATTTT
Source organism: uncultured Pelagibacteraceae bacterium (assembly GCA_902582475.1). Taxonomy (GTDB): domain Bacteria; phylum Pseudomonadota; class Alphaproteobacteria; order Pelagibacterales; family Pelagibacteraceae; genus Anoxypelagibacter. Next base: position 45,512 of record CACHSH010000002.1, read on the forward strand.
TTAAATCAAGAAAAAAGATTTCAAACAAAAAACTACTCAAATAATTTATTTTTTCCAGTTCTTGTAGGTGCAGCCTTTGGTTTTGGTTGGACACCATGTATTGGACCTGTGCTTGGATCAATTTTAACGCTTGCAGCAGTTGAAAGTAGCATAGGAAAAGGAATTTTATTATTAAGCTTCTATTCTTTAGGTTTAGCAATACCTTTCATCTTGTCAGGTTACGGTATTTCAAAATTCTTAGCATTTTCTAAAAGTTTTAAAAAAAATATTAAAATTGTATCTGTCACTGGAGGAATAATTTTATTAGTTACTGGAATATTAATTCTTACAAATAAATTACAAACTCTAGGCTATTTTATACTGGAAGCTATACCGATACTTGGAAATTTAGGCTAATAATTTATCTAACTCACCACTTTTATTAGCAGCTTGTAATTCAGCGTTACCACCAACGTGATGATCGCCTATGAAAATTTGAGGTACAGAGGTTCTTCCTCCACTTTTTTTTAACATTTCTGCTCTTTTACTTTCATCTTCCCAAACATTTATTTCTTGATAAGGAATTTTCTTTGAGTCAAGCAGTGCTCTTGCATAAACGCAATAAGGACAAGGATTACCAGTGTACATAACAACTTTTTTCATAACTAATATATATCACTAATTCTAATTTTTTCTCTCATTTTTTTTCTTTCGAGTTTAAATTTTTTCCTATGTTTTATACTCGTCTTGTGAACTCTTTTCCTCCATAGCCTAAATGAACTAGGTTTTAAGTTTCTTCTCATTATTTTTATTACTTGAGATTCATTTTTTCCTGTTTTCTTTTCTATTTCCTCAAATGTAATACGGTCTGCCCAACCTGCCCAAATTATCCAATCTTCATTATATTTTTTTGGCTCAGGGTTTTTTACTCTTGTTTCTGGAATAAGACTTCTTTTTTTCATTAAAAAATATATAGTTTAATTATGTTTCCCGAAAACTACTTTATTTACGTTCAACTGTTACTGTTTCTTTTTATCACACCAGGGCCACCAAGGGTCGTAATTGTAACAAATACTATTAACTATGGATTAAAAAAATCGATTTGGACTGCCTGCGGTGATGTTTCAGCAAATGCTGTTCAGGCAACTTTAGTTACATTTGTAATAGGTACTTTACTTATAGATAACCCGAGTATCTTCGTTTATTTAAAGTGGGCAGGAATTTCCTACATTATGTACTTAGCTTACGAAACTTTTACTTTAAAAGTTAAGGGATTAGGAAAAATGAGTACCTCATCAAAAAGTAATTTTGCAATGTATAGAGATGGATTTTTAGTAGCAGGATTAAGTCCAAAAGCTTTAGTTACTTTTGGAACAGTTTTTATTCAATTTATAAATTTCGAAAATAATATTATTTCACAATTTTTAATTTTAACTTTTACTTGGGTATTTTTAGATTTTTTAAGTCTTATGATGTATGGATTAGCAGCCAGAAAAATTTCAGTTTGGTTAAAGGGCAATCCAAGACTTTTAAATACAATCTCAGCGTGTGTCTTAATTATCATTGCGATAATTATTGGAATTCGAACTTAATTTTTACATTTTAACCTGTTGTCTAAAAAGTCAAAAATTGTTTAAATAAATTAATAATTAATTAATTAATGGGAGGAAAAAATGAATAAAATAGCAAAACTATTTATTACATTTATTTCAGCTTTAACTCTAACATTAACAAGTATCACTTCATCTTTTGCAAAAGTTGAAGATGGTATGATTGTGTTAGGTTCTGCGATATCTCTTACAGGGAAATATTCTTCTAATGGAGTGCACACTCAAAACGGATACAACTTAGCTGTTGACCGAATTAATAAAATGGGTGGCGTAAAAGTTGGTGGAAAAAGTTATAAATTTGAGATCATTTATTATGATGATGAATCAAATCCTAAAAGAGCCGCACAGTTAGCTGAAAGACTAATCAAACAAGACGGCGTTCATTACATGCTTGGACCTTACAGTTCAGGTTTAACGAAAGCCATTGCACCAGTAACCGAGAAATATAAAATTCCTATGGTTGAAGCAAACGGTGCATCAAGATCTTTATTTACAAAAGGGTACAAATATTTGTTCGCGGTGTTATCACCAGCTAACCAATACCTTGAAGTAGCGATCGATCTTGCAGTCGAAAAAAATGGTGGAAAAGGTGTAAAAATTGCACAAGCATTTGAACAAGATGCTTTCTCACAAGACGTGAGACTTGGAATATTAGATGCTGCAAAAAGAACAGGATCTAAAATCATCATTGATGACAAATTACCAAAAGAGCTAAATGATATGGCTGCTACATTGGCAAAAGTAAAAGCTACTAAGCCAGATGTACTAGTAGTATCAGGGCATACAAAAGGTGCATTGACTGCAATCAGACAAATTTCTGAAATGAAAGTTGATGTTCCAATGTTAGCGATGACACACTGCGATGCTGCAAAACTTTCTAAACAACATGGAAAGAAATCAGAATACGCATTGTGCGCTTCTCAATGGCATAAAAACTTAAGCTACAAAGATAAATTCTTTGGTGGTGGTAAGAAGTATGACAGAGACTTTAAAAAAGAATTTGGTTATGCTCCACCTTACCAATCAGCTGAGTCATCTGCCGCTTTACTAGTGTTTAAAGATGCGTTCGAAAGAGCAAATTCTTTTGACAGAGATAAAGTTAGAGATGCTTTAAAAGCTACAGACATGCAAACTTTCTATGGAAACATTAAATTTGGTCCTGGCGGTCAAAACGTTGCTAAGCCAATGATCTTGTTCCAAGTAAGATGCAAAGGTGATACGTGTGAGAATAAAGTTGTTGCTCCAACAAAATGGGCTTCAGACAAATTCTTTCACCCAATCCCACCGTGGTCTGAAAGAGGTTAATACTTTTTAAGTATATTATTAAATGCCCCCTAAAATTTAGGGGGCATTTTTTTTAAAAGGTTTTATGGATTTTTTGATTTTTAAAGCTCCAATGTTAATGGTCCAAGCTTCATTGGATGGAATTCTTTTAGGTATTTTATTTGCATTAATTGCCTACGGCATGGCTCTCCAGTGGGGAGTAATGAATATAATCAATATTGCGCAAGGTGATTTAGTAATACTTGGAGGTTATATCGCCTACACAATGTATATTGCAGGAATTCATCCAGCTTGGGGAGTTATTGTTTCTCCAATTTTAATGTATTTTGTTGGTTGGGGACTTTATAAATTGGTAATTAATAAAGTTGTGGATCGAGATTTATTTATTTCAATTTTAGCAACTTTCGGTATCGCAATTGTATTTCAACAGTTAATGAATTTTATTTTTGGTGCTGACGTAGTTGTTGCTCAGTCTGAATACGGAACAACAATGTTATTTGATAATTCAGTTACCCTACCAAATTCAAAAATATTTTCTGCATTTGTAAGTCTAGCATATGCAGTAGCTTTGGTTATTTATATGAAAAAATCTAAACTCGGACGAGCTATAAGAGCAACAGCTCAAAATGCTAGAGCTGCAAAAATTCTTGGTGTAGATACTGAAAAAGTTTACGCTGCAACTTTTGGTATTAATGCTGCGTTGTGTGGGATTGCGGGAGCTCTTATTTCAATCACTCTTACTCTTCATCCGTATGTAGGACTTCCTTATACAGTTAGATCGTTCATGATAGTTATTGTAGCAGGTCTTGGTAATTTACCGGCGGTTGCAATTTCAGGAATGGGATTAGGATTATTTGAAGAGTTTGCAGATTATATTTTAGGAACAGAATTTAGAATTGGTGCAGTATTTATGCTGCTTGTCTTCATATTAGTTTACAGAAGATTCAAACTTTCAAAGAAAAGGGAATATTTAAAATAAATGGAAAAAGTAAAACAAAAAGATTTAATATTATATTCTGGCCTAATTATCTTAGGTTTAGTAGCTCCCTATTTATTTTCTGCTTTTAAAGTTCAGCTTACATACCTTTGTGTCTTGATCGTTTTGGCGATGACTTGGAATTTACAGGGTGGAGAAATGGGCTACAATAGTTTTGGAAATATCCTTTTCTACGGTCTTGGAATGTATCTAACCGCATCAGTTCAAGTAGGTATGTTTTTTCCATTAGCAGAATGGACAGAGAGCGGTGGAGAAAAAACATTCGTGCATACTACAGCACAATATTTTCAAGGAATAGGTGTTGGTTTATTAGTTGCAGCTATTGTCCCAGCATTAGTCGCTGGTGCCATAGGTTATGCTATTTTAGGTTTAAGAGGTCATTACTTTGCTATTTGTACTTTAGGTCTTGGGATTGCGGCAGGTGAAATTGCTGGAGGGATAGAAATAATTGGAGCTGGTCAAGGCTTTACTACACCACCTTTTCCTGCAGAAATAGTTGATCCTGAAGCAAGAGGAAAATTTTTCTACTTTACAAGTTTTATTGTATTAGTTTTAGCATTTATTTTTGTAAAATATATTTACGGTTCTAGATTTAGATTAATTTTAAATGCGATAAGAGATAACGAAGATAAAGCAGAGGCAATGGGTATTCAGACAATGAAATATAAAATTGTTGGCTGGATGGTATCTGCATTTTTCTGTGGTCTAGCCGGTGGAATTATGGGCGGACTAATTGGATATATAGATTCAACGGATGTAGCATTTGATGGAAGAGAGATGGGAGTGTTTATGGTCTTAATGGCAATACTTGGTGGAAAAGGAACTTTGTGGGGACCAATTATTGGTGCAACTTTATTCCATTTCTTCAAGGAAGGTCTTTGGACTTTTATATTAGGTTGGCAATATGTTGCGTTAGGAGTTTTGATTGTTGTAATTGTAATTTACTTCCCAGAAGGATTAATGGGTTGGTTAAGGGAAAAATATCCTGAAAGATTTGGAGAAGTAATAGACGAAAAGGATCGTAAATCACAGGTGGAATTAAAATGAGTCTTTTAGAAGTAAAAAATGTAAGTAAATCTTTTGGAGGTGTGAAAGCCAATGTAGATATTTCTGTTTCTGTGGAGCAAGGATCAATAGTTGGTTTAATCGGACCAAACGGTTCTGGCAAAACAACGTTATTTAATTCAATCGTTGGAACTCATCCAATTGACCAAGGGTCTATCGTTTTTAATAATACTGAAGTTTCAGAAATGCCTGTCCCTGCAGTAGCTAAATTAGGATTATTAAGAACATTTCAGCAAACAAGAATTTACTCTAAACTTAATTGTGTAGAAAATATGTTAATCAGCCATAAGGCTAGTGACTCAGGCTTTATATTTGCAAAAATACCTTCTGAACTAACTGAAAAAGCAGAAAGTCTTTTAAACTTTGTAGGACTTTATCAAAAAAGAAATTTAAGAGCAGGAGATTTATCATTTGGCCAGCAAAAACTTTTAGAATTAGCAATGGCATTAATGAATGAACCTAAAATGTTATTATTAGACGAACCTACCGCGGGTATAAATCCAACCTTAATAAATGGAATTATAGATAGACTTATAAAGGTTAATAAAGATTATGGAATTACTCTTTTAGTAATAGAGCATAATATGAAAGTTATAATGAGTTTAGCTCAAAGTATTTTTTGTTTGGCTCATGGAAAACTTTTAGCGGAAGGCTCACCGGATCAAATTAAAAATGATAAGCGAGTTGTTGATGCTTATTTAGGAGCGCAATAATGGCAAATCAATATCAAGTATTAGGAAAAGCACCAGATATAAAAGATTTACAAAAACTTTCTGGATCTAACCTACATTTACAAATTAAAAATTTAAATGCTGGTTATGGAAAAATGGAGATACTTCATAATTTTAATTTACTTGTAGATAAAGCTCAATCTTTGTGTCTAATAGGACCCAATGGTGCGGGCAAATCAACGATACTTCACTCTATTTATGGTTTTACTAATATTTTTTCAGGACAAATAGAAATAGACGGAAAAGAAATAACAAATCTTACACCTGCTGAAAAATTAAAAAGTGTAGGTATAGCCTATATTCTTCAAGATAATTCTGTATTTCCAGATATGACCGTTGAGGAAAATTTACTAATGGGAGGATATATCAAAGATAAATCCGAAGAGTCTTTCGCTGAGGCTCAAAGGGTTTTAGAAAAATATGAAAGATTAAATAAAAGAAGAAGCCAACCAGCAAAAGTTTTATCAGGAGGTGAAAGAAGATTATTAGAAATATCAAGAGCTTTAGTAATGCGTCCATCAATACTTTTGGTTGATGAGCCATCAATAGGTTTAGAACCTAAATATATAGAAATGGTATTTGAAATTTTAGAGGATCTTCAAAAAAGTGAAAAGAAGACCATTATTATGGTCGAACAGAATGCAAAAAAAGGTTTAGAGTTTGCGGATATCGGCTATGTATTAGTATCTGGACAAACGGCAATAGTTGGCAAAGGAAATGATTTGCTAAAAAATCCTGACGTTGGAAGATTATTCCTTGGCGGTTAATGATAAGATCCGGATTTTATTTAAAAGGCTTATTATCAGTTCGATCAGTTGATAGTCCCGCAATAGCTCTCGGTTGTAGTTTTTTAGCTATTGGCGCTCTATTAAAAAATATTGGTTTTAATTTTCAGCAAAGCGTTTCTTCTACATTTTTTACTTATGCTCTTCCTGGTCAACTAGTAATGGCTGAGTCTTTTTTAGTTGGAGCTTCCTTAGTAAATATTTTTATTGCAGTTTGGTTAGTGAACGCCCGTTTATTTCCAATGGCAGTTTCTATGTTTCCGTTATTAAAAAGCAAAAAACAACCTAAATGGAAATATTACATCTCATGTCATTTTCTTGCAGTTTCTTCATGGTTGATAATGAAAAAAGATTATAGAACTATTAACGAAAATTATAGAATAGATTTTTGGATGGGTATTGGAACAGCTACTTGGTCCATTGCTATTTTCTCTACAATTTTAGGTTACTTCGTCTCCGATTATTTAAGTAAAGACATGATGATAGGTTTAGCTATCGTTAATCCTGTTTACTTTTTTTGCATGTTATTAGGATCCATGAAAAACATAGCTATCGGAACTTCTGTGATTTTAGGAACAATTCTTGGTCCAGTTTTTTATTTAATCTCACCCGAATGGTGTATTCTATATGGGGGAGTAACCGCAGGTATAATCGCATTTTTCGTAGGAGAAATTAATGACTGATTTTTCTTCAAATATTATTTTAGTTATAGCGGTTACTTCCATCGCAACTTATTTATCAAGATCATTAGGAGTATTATTTTCCGAAAGAATTGATGAAAATTCAAAAATATTTAGACTATTTGATTGTATTGCGTACTCAACATTAGCAGCTTTAATTTCTAAAGTGGTAGTTTTTCCAGCAGGAGATCTCGGAGAAGCAAACAATTTAATAAGATTAATAGTAGTTTTTGTTTGTGTTGGTGTATTTTTTATAGCAAAAAGAAACCTTGTCTATCCTACGGTGCTGTCTGCTATACTTTTAACAACTTTAATTAAATTTGTATGAAAAAAATATTATTAATTATAATTTTTTCTATTTTGATCACACCGCTTTATGCAGGACCTAAAGACAAAGTAAGAGATGGTTTCATTTCAAAAAAGAACGTTCATCCTGTAAAAAATGATTTTAATATTAGCGATCCTAAAAACAAAATAATCTTGATTTATAATCACGGACAAAATGAAAATGATATGGCATTAAAGTCATGTGCGTGGGTATCAATGCTTAGAAATTCTGCTTCATTAATCGATGAAGAAATTGATGGAAAAAGAATAATGGTTTACAATTTTTGTACCAATCACTTAGCCGGTGACATGTCACCAAAAAAAGATTGGTGGACCTTAAAAACTCCAGAAGTTTATAAAGGTAAACACAAACTAGATAAAAGGGTTGAAGCCAATCTTGATTTAATTAATAAATTTGTAAAAGCAGGTGTTCCAAGAAAACAAATTTTCATTACAGGACATTCTTGTGGAGGCAAGACTACTTTGCTTTTTATGAGTAGATACCCCGACAAAGTAGGAGGAGGTATATCTTATATGCATGCTTGTTTTGGAAAGCTTTCACATAAATATAAAGTTAAAAAACTGGGTGTTGAAAAAGCAATGGAGAAATTTAGAAAAAAATGGAAAGGACCTCACGATTTAAGACAAAAAATGAACGATGAAATTAAAAATAATTTAAAAACTTCAGTTTTAGCTTTTACACATCCTAGAGATAAATATGAGGGTTTGCTTTCTGATTGGTTGGAGGAAATACCTGGAATGAAAAGAATAGTAATTTCAGAAAACTATAAAATTAATGGAAAAAAATGTATTCGAAAAGGAGATGACTGGTCAGAACCTGTTAAAAAAGGTCATGATATGGATACAGGACTTTGTTTTCAATACTACAACCCTGTAATTTTAGATTATATAGCATCAAGAATGAAATGAGTTTAAATATCAAAGATCATTCAATATCAAAAAGAATTAAAGTTATTAAAATTCAAGAGACTGAATTAGATAAACTAATATTCCCATTTAACAAGCACAGTATTCAATCATTAGAGTACAAACCTTTCTCAAGATTTTCATTAGCTAAAAGTGTTGATGATATTTTTTCAGGTGAATTAAGCAAAGTTTTAAATACAACACTAAAAGACAGAAATACAGGTACCGCTATAATTGAGCCTGATATTAAAAATTCAAAATTTGATAAAGATTTTTTAGTTAAACTTTCAACCGCACTAGTCTATTTAGTTGGGCTTCCTAATTTTGACTCTATGACAGGGAAATATTATGCACGTTTTCATGTTAAGCATTCAGACTCTAGCGACTCATATTTAAGAAAAGCTTATAGAAATTTAGATCTTCATACGGACGGAACATTTGTAAAAGAAAAAACAGATTGGTTATTAATGACAAAAATGGAAGAAATCAATGTTAATGGGGGAGAAAGTACTTTGCTTCACTTAGATGATTGGGAGCATTGTGATGAACTAAGTAACGACCCTGTTGGAAATGAAAATTTTACTTGGGGATCTCCCAAAAGTAAAAATATTGAGTATAAAGTTGAGCATCCAGTATTCTCAAAAGATAAAAATGGAAAACCAACAATTTCATACATCGATCAATTTCCCGAACCCAAAAATATGAAACAAGGCCTATTTTTACAAAAATTATCAGACGCTTTAGAACAAAGTAAAAATAAATTAGTCTTTCCATTAAAAGTAGGATCTGCAATTTTTTCAAATAATTACTTTTGGTTACATGGTAGAAAGGCCTTTAAAAAAAATACTAATTTAAGCAGAGAGCTTTTGAGAATAAGGGGTGTATTTAGTGATTCTTAAGCTATTTTCACATATATGGAGATTTATAAAATTAATCAAAAGTGTATCAATTTTGCAACATAAAAACGTTGATTTTATTAGCTTTTTAGGAAATAATTTACAACTTAGAGTTTATCACCTTTAAAAGTTTTAGGGGACATAATGGTGAATATTTGCTATTAATTTTTCTCAAATATTAATATTTTAAGGAAGTTTATGAAAAATTTAAAAATACTAGTAGCATTCGTAGGTTTAACATTGCTAACTATCACAGGCGCCAAAGCGGAGTTTGGAATTGGTGCATCTTTACAATACATGAATGTAGAGGCAAGTGGTAATGAGAAACCTTCAGTAAATCCAAATAGCGCGCGAGATACAGAATCTGCATCAGTAGACAATGATGTAATAATTGGATCTCTTTTTGCAGAATATGCATTTGAGGATCTGTACAATTTAGTTCTTGGTTACGAATACGTTCCAGGAAGTGCTGACGTGAGTGATGGTATTAAACAGAGAACAGATAGAGAAACATCAGTTACAGATACAGTCACAGAAACTACTACTGACAGAATTTTCAAAGCCCAAGCAGAAGTAGAAAATTTTCAAACTATATATGCAGAAATAGGATCAAGCTATTTTGTAAGATTAGGTTATGCTGAAATAGATGTTAATACTAAAGAAGAAAAATCAGGTAATGGTGGTAGCTACGGAAATGCTACATTAGATGGAATAAACTACGGGATCGGTTACAAAACTGGACCTTGGAAAGTTTCATACGAAGTTACTGACTTTGATAGTTTAAGTTTAGTATCAACAGGTAACAGTACTAACTCAGGTACTAACACACTATCTGCTGACTTAGACACAACTGCACTTAAGTTGTCTTACGGTTTCAAATTTTAATAATTAAAATTTAAATTTTAAAAAATTAGCCCCGTACCTAAAAATACGGGGTTTTTTTTATCTTGTTTTGTAAAATTTTAAAATTACTGGAACTATAAATAAAATTAAAAGAAGTCTAATAATGTGATGAAAAGAAACAAATTCTGGGTCTAAATCAAAAAAAATTGCAATTACTGCCACCTCATAAATTCCACCAGGACAATATGATAGCAGCAAAGTATAGAAGTTTTTATCAATCACAAAAGTTGCTGCTAGTGCCGCGAGCAATCCTAAAATAACTAGAAATAATGTTGCAACAAAACTATGTAGAGCATTTTTTCCAATCTCATTAAATGTTTTATCAGCAAACCTACATCCAACAGATGCTCCAAGAATTAATAAACAATAATCGATAATATTTGATGGTAATTTAAAAGTAGCTATATCTGTTATTTGTAAGAAACCGCTTGCAACAAGGGTCCCTGCCAGTAGTGCCGCTGGAACTTTAAGTCTATCGAAAATTAAAATTAAAACTATTGATGTAAAAATAAGAATTAATAAGTGACCTATATTTTGATTAACAATTATATTTTCAATCTCTTTAATATTTTCTGTTTCATAAAAACTATTAACAATAAAAGGAAAAACAGTAATTATTATTATTAATCTTATTAGGTGAGAGGTAGCAACTTGACTTAAGTCTGATTTTTCATCCTCCGCTAAAATTAATAAAGGTCCCAAAGCACCAGGTGCGGCTGAAAAAATTGAAGTCTTTTTTCCATAACCTGAAAATTTTTGCAGATATTTTGAAACTAACAAAACACTAACAATAATATATGCCAACATAATTAAAGAAGTCCAAATCCACTGGCTCATTTGGGAAAATAAATCTTTATCAATATAGTTGCCAATATAAAGGCCCAAAAAAATTAAAACTATACTTAGCACCAGCCTCGGCATTTTTGTTTTTAAGCCCCCAAGTGTAACAACAGATGTAATTAACATAGGCCCTAAAAACCATGCTAGCGGAACCTTAAAATAATCTGCAATAAGTGCACCTGGAATTGACACAATTATTACCCATGCAAAACCCTTGGATAAGATTTGTTTAAAATTTTCTTTATTAATGGGTATGGCTTGTTTATTCTGCATAATTAATGAAAATAGGTTTTTTGGGTTCTGGACATATCACCTCTTCAGTTATTGAGGGCATATTTAAGTCTAAACTTAAAATAAAAACAATTTATGTTTCCCCTCGTAATAAACTAATATCAAAAAAATTAAGTAAAAAGTTTAAAAAAGTTACTATTTCTAAGAATAATCAACAATTGATAGATATGTCTAGCTGGGTATTTTTAGCTATTACACCTAAAGTAGGACATAAAATTCTTGCTAAACTCAAATTCAAAAAAAATCATAAGATTATAAGTTTTATTTCAACAATAAATATTAATAAATTAAAAAACTATACAAAATCAAAAAATATTGTTCGTGTTATACCTCTTCCATTTATTGGCATAAGAAAAGGTCCAATAGTAATTTATCCAAATGATAAAAAAATTAAAAAATTTTTTGATAAATTAGGAAAAACTTTACAAATTAATAATGAAAAAATTTCTAAAAATTTTTGGACAACCTCATCATTTATGGCTCCTTTTTATAATATGATGTTGATTACAAGTAATTGGCTTGTTCGAAGAGGTGTAAATAAAAAGGTTGCAGAGGATTATACGCGAGAACTTTTCATGGCCCTTTGTCAGGACTCTATATTCAAAAATAAATTGTCATTAAAACAACTTGTAAGGGAATCTCAAACTCCTGGCGGTATTAATGCCCAAGCATTGACGGAATTAAAAAAAAAGAAATTTTACAAAATCCAACAAAAAGTTTTAAATAGTGTCTTTAAAAGATTTTAAAATTTTTTGGGGGAGATGTGGAATATTTTCTACAACAATTAATTAACGGCGTAACCCTAGGTTCTGTTTATGGTTTGATAGCTATTGGTTATACAATGGTTTACGGAATCATTGGCATGATAAACTTTGCACACGGCGATATTTTTATGGTGGGTGCATTTGTTGCTTTAATTTCATTTATTCTTTTCGCACTGACAGGAATTTCATTACCAATTGTATTAATTTTAGTTCTGTTAATCGCGATGGTTTTTACCGCTTGCTATGGATGGACAGTTGAAAAGTTAGCTTATAAACCATTAAGAAAATCTTTTAGACTAGCTCCATTAATTTCTGCATTAGGAATGTCCATAGTACTTCAAAACTATGTTCAAGCAGCTCAAGGTGCCAGGATAAAAACTCTACAACCAGTTATTCAAGGTGGTTTTAATTTTTTTAAGAAATCAGAATTTGTTGTTACGCTTAGTTATCTTCAAATTTTTATAGTTTTAGTAACTATAGTTTTAATGGCTATATTTACTTTATTAATAACGAGAACAGCTCTAGGCCGTGCTCAGCGTGCATGCGAACAAGACAGAACTATGACTGCACTTATGGGAATAAATGTTGATAGAACAATTTCTACGACATTTATAATTGGTTCATCATTGGCTTCAGTTGCTGGAGTAATGTTTGTTATGTATTACGGTGTTATTGATTTTTATATTGGTTTCTTAGCTGGGATAAAAGCATTTACAGCTGCTGTACTTGGTGGAATAGGCTCTATACCAGGAGCAATGCTTGGTGGGTTGTTGATTGGACTAATCGAAACTTTTTGGTCAGGATATATTTCAATTGAATATAAAGATATTGCTGCTTTTACTACTTTAGTTATCGTATTGATATTTTTCCCAACAGGTTTTTTAGGAAAACCAGATATTGAAAAAGTATAAAAATGGGTAAAGATTTAATACAAAAATCACTAAAAGATAGTTTATTTACTGGAATTATTGCGCTTGCTTTATTCGGACCTATTGTAGGGCTTAGGACAGTTGCTAAAAATGAAGTTTTAGTTGTTGAACCAAAATGGTTTATCGTATTACTTATAGTTGCCTTTTGTGCTGTAGGTAGATTTTTTATAAATATTTATTCGTATAAAAAAGAGCAAAGAAGAGGAGAACCATCCTCCCTTGGAAAAGCAATTTCTAATTTTTTAGATGAAAAAGGATCTCAGATAGCTATAGCAGCTATCGCATTTTCAATAATCTTCCCTTTCATGCCATTCGCAGATCGTTATTGGATGGATATAGCAATCATGATGATGACTTATATAATGCTAGGCTGGGGTTTAAATATTGTTATTGGTTTAGCTGGACTTTTAGATTTAGGATATGTAGCCTTTTATGCGGTAGGCGCGTACTCATACGCTCTTTTTGCAATTCATTTTGGTTGGTCTTTCTGGATCTGTCTCCCAATTGCTGGCGTTTTTGCTGGAATGTTCGGAATTTTATTGGGTTTTCCAGTTTTAAGATTAAGAGGGGATTATCTCGCAATAGTTACCCTAGCTTTTGGTGAAATGATAAGAATTCTATTGTTAAATTGGTATGAATTAACTAAAGGCCCAGATGGTCTTACCGGAATTCCAAGACCATCATTTTTTGGTTTGCCATTTAAACGTTATCCAGATGAAGGGGTAGAAACTTTTCATACTTTTTTTGGATTAGAATATGATCCAATGCAAAGAATTATTTTTCTTTATTACTTAATTCTTATTTTAGCACTAATAACAAATGCTTTTACAATAAAAATTAGAAGGCTGCCGGTCGGTAGAGCCTGGGAGGCATTACGAGAAGACGAAATAGCTTGTAAGTCTTTAGGTGTTAATCCGAGGAATACTAAATTAACAGCTTTTGCTATTGGAGCTATGTTTGGTGGTTTTGCCGGATCATTTTTTGCAACTCGTCAGGCCTTTATTAGTCCTGAAAGTTTCACATTTATTGAGTCAGCTATAATAGTTGCGATAGTTGTTCTAGGTGGAATGGGCTCACAAACAGGCGTAGTATTATCTACAATTTTTTTAATTGGTCTTATAGAAGTTTTTAGGGATTTTGAGTCCTATCGTATGGTTGCTTTTGGTGGCGCCATGGTTCTCATAATGATCTTTAGACCTAGAGGAATATTAGCAAAAAGAAAACCAACTATAATAATGGGTAAACAAGGATAATTTATGAGCAACAAATTGCTTGATGTACAAAATTTAACAATGAGATTTGGAGGTTTAATCGCCATTGATGATCTGACTTTTTCTGCAAAAAAAGATCATATTACATCTATCATTGGACCAAATGGAGCAGGAAAAACTACAGTATTTAATTGTTTGACAGGTTTTTATAAAGCTACAGCAGGCTCAATGTTTTTAAATAAAGAGGATAAAAAAATGGATTTAAAAAAATTTTCTGATTTTAAAGTAGCTCAAAAAGCAGGTGTAGCTAGAACCTTTCAAAACATTCGATTATTTCCACAGATGTCAGTGTTAGAAAATATGATGGTAGCCCAACACAATAAACTAATGAAGGCATCTGGTTTTTCTATTCTTGGCTTGATTAATTCAAAGTCTTACTTACAAAAGGAGAAGGAAGCGATGAAAATCTCAAAATACTGGTTAGATATTATTGGCTTAACAAACAGAGCGGATGATAATGCAGGAGACCTTCCTTATGGAGACCAAAGAAAATTAGAAATTGTAAGAGCAATGTGTATCGAACCACATCTATTATGTTTAGATGAGCCTGCAGCAGGATTGAATGCAAAAGAGTCAGCTGAATTAAATAAACTACTTAAATTCATAAAAAATGATAAAAAAACAGGAATTTTATTAATCGAACACGACATGAGTGTTGTTATGGGAATTTCAGATCACGTTGTTGTATTAAATTATGGAAAAAAAATCTTTGAAGGAACCGCTAAAGAAACAAAAAATAGCCCAGAGGTTATTGAAGCTTATTTAGGAACGGACGACTAAACATGTTAAATATTTCCAAAGTTGAAACTTTTTACGGTAATATTCAAGCTCTTAGAGGAGTAGATGTAAAAGTAAATAATGGAGAAATTGTTGCTTTAATCGGATCCAATGGTGCTGGGAAATCAACCTTATTAATGACGATAAGTGGAGTTAATAAAGCAGCTACCGGTGAAATACTTTTTGATAGCAAAAGTATTGCTAATATGCCCCCACATGACATCGTAAATCTTGGAATCTCGCAAGTACCCGAAGGAAGACGAATATTCTCAAGATTAACTGTAGAAGATAACTTGAGATTGGGAGCATCTGTAAATGAAAAGGGAAAAAATTTTGATCTAGACTCAAAGGATGTTTATGATCTTTTTCCTGTTTTAAAAGATAGATTATCACAAAGAGGTGGAACTTTATCAGGGGGAGAACAACAAATGTTGGCCATAGGTAGAGCCATGATGGCTCGACCAAAAGTACTTTTGTTAGATGAACCCTCTTTAGGTATAGCGCCTAAATTAGTAAACCAGATATTTACGTCCATTAAAAACATTAATAAAGAGAAAAAAGTTACAGTTTTTCTGGTGGAGCAGAATGCCAAAAAAGCTTTAGAGCTTGCAGATCGAGGCTATGTTTTAGTTAATGGAAAAATTTCTTTAGAGGGCGCTGGTAAAGATCTACTTAACAACCCAGACGTGCAGGCTGCATACCTTGAAGGTGGAAAATAATAATTTTTGGACAGTTTAAGTATTTACACAAACTAAGCGTTGTAGTTCAATATCTCAATTAATTAATTAATTAAGAGGAGAATAACAATGATTAGATCAATAAAATATCTAGTTTCTGTATTTGCTGCCTTGTTAATGTTTAGTTCATTCTCAGTGAAAGCTGAAGTTGTTGTAGCTAGCGCTGGACCAATGAGTGGACAATACGCATCTTTTGGTGCTCAGTTAAAAGCTGGTGCTGAAATGTGGGTAAAAGACACAAACGCTGCAGGCGGTATAAACGGAGAAAAAGTTAAATTAGTTATTGGTGATGATGCTTGTGATCCAAAACAAGCTGTTGCTGTTGCTAATAAATTTGTATCACAAAAAGTTGCTTACGTTGCAGGACACTTCTGTTCTGGATCTTCAATACCAGCTTCAAAAGTTTATACTGAAGAAGGTATAATCCAAGTTTCGCCAGCTTCAACAAATCCAAAATTTACGGACGAAGGTGGACCAAACGTATTCAGAGTTTGCGGTAGAGATGACCAACAAGGTGAAGTCGCTGGTAATTTTTTAGCAAAAGAATACAAAGGGAAAAAAGTTGCAATTATTCATGACAAAACTGCTTACGGAAAAGGTTTAGCAGATGCTACTAAAATGAATATGAATAAAGCTGGCCTAAAAGAAACTATGTACGAAGCAATAACAGCAGGTGAAAAAGATTACTCTGCTTTAGTTTCTAAACTTAAGGCAAATGGTATTGATGCAGTTTACCTTGGCGGTTACCATACTGAAGGTGGTTTGATCGTAAGACAAATGAGAGATCAAGGTATGAAAACTAAATTAATTAGTGGCGATGCATTAGTTACAGCTGAATACTGGCAAATTACTGGCGATGCTGGCGAAGGTACTTTAATGACTTTTAGCCCGGATCCTAGAAATAATCCAGAAGCAGCTCCATTAGTTAAAAAGTTTAAGGCCGCAGGTATAGAACCTGAAGGTTATGTACTTTACTCGTATGCTGCATTAGAAGTTTTTGCACAAGCTGCAAAAATGGCTGGTTCAACAGATAGCAATAAAGTTATGAAAGCTATGAAAAAAGGTAAATTCAATACAGTTCTTGGAACTTTAAGCTTTGATAAAAAAGGCGATGTAAGTTTACCAGGTTATGTATGGTATGAGTGGAGCAAAGGAAATTACAAACAACTGTAATTTTTTTTAGTTCTTAAAATTATAAAGGGGGCTCTAAGCCCCCTTTTTTTTAGGAGGAAACATGGAAATAACATTTGATGATTTTAAAAAAGTAAAGATAAAACTAGGAACAGTTTTATCTGTAGAAACTAATGAAAAGGCCAGAAAACCATCTTTAGTTCTTAAAGTTGATTTTGGAAAAGATATTGGCATAAAACAGTCATCTGCACAAATTACACACTATTATTCAAAAGAGAATTTAGTCGGTAAACAAGTAATTGGCGTTTGTAACTTTCCAAAAAAAAATATTGCTGGAGTAATTTCAGAAGTTTTAATATTAGGCGCAATTGAAAAAGATGGAAAAGTTGTTTTAGTTCACCCATCACAAAAATCTGAAAATGGTTTAGATATTGCCTAAATGTACCCTGATTTACTAAGCTTGATAATATTTGGTTTTGTAACAGCTATGACACCTGGGCCAAATAATATTACATCTTCTTATTCAGGATTTAATTTTGGTTACAGAAAAACATTACCCCTGATACTTGCTGTGATCACAGGCTGGACATCATTACTAATTGTTATGAATACAGGGTTAATTCTAATTTTTAGGCAGTATCCAATAATTCAAGAAATAATAAGAATATTAGGATCAATTTTTTTAGTTTATCTAGCGTATTTAATTTCTTTCTCTAAACCCTCAAAGGGAGCACCTATAAAGAACCCTATCACATTTAGTAAAGCTTTCTTCTTACAATTTGTAAATCCAAAAAGTTTAGTTGTATCAATGACCACTGTTTCAATATTTATAGATCCAGAAAATTATCTTAGAGACTCTTTAATAGTAATATCCTTCTTTTTCCTAATGGCTGTGGTTAGTATAAATAGCTGGTGTTTAATTGGAATGTATTTAAGAAATTTTGCCACAAGTGAAAAATTTATAAGGAATTTTAACTACATAATGTCTTTTTTACTTATCGTTTGTGTTATTATGTTCTATGTATAGGACATGAATGTTAAAAGTAAAAACTCTTTTCAATCACTTGATAAGTTTGATGTTTCTGGAAAAACTTATTATTTTTACAATTTATCTAAAGCTGAAAAAAATGGACTTAATGGTATCAAAAAATTACCAAAGTCTTTAAAGGTCCTACTCGAAAACTTATTACGTTTTGAGGATGGTATTACAGTAAACAAAAAACAAATCAAAGGCGTTGCAGATTGGTTGAAGACAAAGAATTCCAAAATGGAAATTGCTTATAGGCCTGCAAGAATTTTATTACAAGATTATACAGGAATACCAGCCGTAGCAGATTTAGCTGCGATGAGAGATGCGGTAAAGTCAAAAAACAAAGATCCAAATAAAATTAATCCATTGTCTACAGTTGATCTTGTCATTGATCACTCGGTTATGGTTGATAATTATGCAAAAAATGACTCCTTCAAAAAAAATGTAGAAAGAGAATTTGATAGAAATGGTGAAAGATATTCTTTTTTAAAGTGGGGGCAAAGCGCATTTAATAATTTCAGAGTTGTGCCACCTGGAACAGGTATTTGCCATCAAGTTAATTTGGAATATTTATCTAAAGTTGTTTGGTCTTCAGAAGTCAAAGGCCAGTTATTTGCTTATCCTGATACTTTAGTTGGAACAGACAGCCATACCACAATGGTAAATGGTTTATCAGTTCTTGGCTGGGGAGTTGGGGGCATTGAAGCAGAAGCAGCTATGTTAGGGCAACCAATTTCAATGTTAATACCTGAAGTGATTGGTTTTAAAATTAATGGAAAACTTACCGAGGGAACAACAGCAAGTGATTTAGTTTTAACAATTGTACAAATGTTAAGAAAAAAGGGCGTTGTTGGAAAATTTGTAGAATTTTTTGGTGACGGGTTAAAAAATTTATCATTAGCTGATAGAGCAACAATTGCAAATATGGCCCCTGAGTACGGAGCTACTTGTGGATTTTTTCCTATTGATGATGAAACTATTAAGTATTTAAAATTCTCTGGAAGAGACCAAAGCACAATTGCTCTTGTTGAAAAATATTCTAAAGAACAAGGACTATGGTCAAACCAAAATGATCAAATAGAATTTACTGATACAATCTCATTAGATTTAAATTCTGTAGTTCCAAGTATTTCTGGGCCAAAGAGACCACAAGATAAAGTTTTATTAACAAATGCTGCAAAAGATTTCGATAAAGCGTTTAAAGAAAATACAAAAAGAAAGGTTCCTTTAGAGGCTAAAGTTAATAATAAAGAATTTAAAATTAAAGATGGTGATATTGTTATTGGAGCAATTACTTCTTGCACAAATACATCAAACCCCAGTGTTATGATTGGTGCAGGACTGGTAGCAAAAAAAGCTGTTGAAAAAGGTTTAAAGGTAAAACCGTGGGTAAAAACATCTTTGGCACCAGGATCTCAAGTTGTAACAGATTATTTAGAAAAAGCTGGATTAAATAAGTATTTAGATCAATTAGGTTTTAATCTAGTTGGTTACGGTTGTACTACTTGCATAGGAAATTCTGGCCCTTTAGATAAAGAAATTTCTGAAACAATACATAAAGAAAATCTTTATGCAGTCTCAGTATTGTCAGGTAACAGAAACTTTGAAGGTAGAATTAATCCAGATGTTAAAGCAAATTATTTAGCATCACCACCTCTAGTAGTTGCTTATGCTTTAGCAGGTAATATGCATCATGATCTTTATAAAAATTCATTGGGTAAAGATGAAAATGGAAAAGATGTATTTTTAAAAGATATTTGGCCTTCAAACAAAGAGATTGAAGAGTTAATGCTAAAATCTATTAATGCCGATATGTTTGTTAAGAGATACTCCAACGTTTCTGAAGGACCGAAAGAATGGAGTTCTATTAAAACAGACCAAAGTAGTATTTATAATTGGGAGGAAAGTTCTACTTATGTCAAAAGACCACCTTTTTTTGATAATTTACCAGATAAGCCAGAAGGATTTAAGAAAATTAAAGATGCAAGACCACTTTTAATATTAGGCGATACTGTAACAACCGATCATATTTCCCCAGCTGGATCTATTAAAAAAGATAGCCCAACTGGCGATTACTTTATGAAACATCAGGTTCAGCAAAAAGATTTTAATTCTTACGGGGCTAGAAGAGGCAATCATGAAGTTATGTTAAGAGGAACATTTGGAAATATTAGGATTAGAAACGAAATGGCTGCAGGAACAGAGGGTGGCTTCACTATCCTACAACCAGATGGGAAACAAATGAGTGTATATGAAGCTGCAATGGAATACAAAAAGAGAGGAACCAGTTTAGTTGTTGTAGCTGGTAAAGAATACGGAACAGGTTCCTCAAGAGATTGGGCCGCAAAAGGAACAAAATTATTAGGAATAAAAGCTGTAATTGCCGAGAGTTTTGAGAGGATACATAGATCAAATCTAGTTGGAATGGGAATTTTACCACTTCAATTTAAAGAAGGTTTCGACAGAAAAAAACTCAATATTAAAGGCAATGAATTATTTACTATTATTGATATTGAAAAGGGAATCAACCCTGGAGCAGAAGTAAACTGTGAAATCAAATATGCAGATGGTTCGAGCAAAACCATAAAACTTCTATCAAGAATAGATACAGAAAACGAAATTGAGTATTATAAAAACGGTGGAATTCTCCAATACGTTTTGAGAAATATGCTTAATTAAAAAATGAATAACACAAAGGCTATAGTTTTCGATGCTTACGGCACATTATTCGATGTAAACTCAGCAGCTGAAAAGTGCAAAGATAAAATTGGGGATCAATGGGAAACTTTCGCCAATTATTGGAGAACTACTCAACTGGAATATACCTGGTTAAGAAGTTTAATGAAAAAACATAAAGATTTCTGGCAGATTACAGAAGATTCTTTAGATAAGTCTATGCTTACTTTTAAAATAGATAAATCAATGAGGAATGAGTTATTAAATCTTTACAAAGAACTCTCTACTTTTCCAGAAGTAAAAAGTGTTCTTGAAGAATTTAAAAAAAAATCAATAAAACTAGCTATTTTATCAAATGGCACACCAAGTCTTTTAAGCAATTTAGTTAAAAATAGTAATTTAGAAAATTTATTTGACGATGTTTTCTCAATCGAAGAAGTAAAGATATACAAGCCTGATCCAAAAGTTTACGATATCCCGGTTAATAAATATAAGATAAAAAAAGAGGAAATTACTTTTTTGAGCGCAAATACTTGGGATGTTTCTGGCGGCGGAAATTATGGTTATACTGCAATTTGGGTTAATCGAAGCAACAATATATTTGACAAACTTGATTACACACCAAAACATGAGGTAAAAAACTTAAAAGAATTATTGGATTTAAAATGAGAAATATAAAAGTAAGAGTATACCCTTCAGCTTCAAAATTAAAAAAAAAACAACAATTAGCATGGAAAATTGCAGAAATAGCCTCAGATAAATCAAAATTAAATGAAGATGCTATTGATATGGTTATCAATAGAATAATCGATAATGCATCAGTAGCGATTGCTTCTTTTAATAGGAAACCAGTTGTATCTGCAAGAGAAATGGCTTTAGCTCATCCGAGAAAAAACGGAGCTACATTATTTGGTTTAAGTCCAAAGAAAAAATTTGATTGTGAATGGGCAGCCTGGGCAAATGGAACTGCAGTGAGAGAATTAGATTTTCACGATACATTCTTAGCAGCCGATTACAGTCATCCAGGTGATAATATTCCACCAATACTAGCAGTAGCTCAACAAAAAAAATTATCAGGTAGAGATTTGATTAGAGGAATTTTAACAGGCTATGAAGTTCAAGTGAATCTTGTTAAAGGAATATGCTTACATGAACATAAAATAGATCACATCGCACATTTAGGTCCAAGTGTAGCTGCAGGCTTAGGCTCTTTATTAAAATTAAATACTGAAACGATTTATCAATCTGTACAACAGGCGCTTCACACAACAGTATCAACTAGACAATCAAGAAAAGGAGAGATTTCCAGTTGGAAAGCTTTTGCACCTGCTCATGCTGGAAAATTAGCAATAGAAGCAGTCGACAGATGCATGAGAGGAGAGGGAGCACCTAGTCCTATTTATGAGGGAGAAGATAGTGTAATTGCCTATGTACTTTCAGGACCTAAAGCTAAATATATAGTTCCTCTTCCAAATATTAATGAAGAAAAGAAAGCAATATTAGAAACTTATACAAAAGAACATTCAGCTGAATATCAATCTCAAGCACTTATCGATTTAGCAAGAAGAATGAACGAAAGTATAGATAACATTTCAAAAATTAAATCTGTAGAAATTCACACAAGTCATCACACTCACTATGTGATCGGAACTGGAGCAAAGGATCCACAAAAAATGGACCCAAATGCGAGTAGAGAAACTTTAGATCACTCTATTATGTATATTTTTGCTGTAGCGTTAGAAGATGGCAAGTGGCACCATGTGAATTCTTATACACCTAAAAGAGCTAATAAAAAAAGTACAGTGCAATTATGGAGAAAAGTAAAAACTTTTGAGAATAAAAAATGGACAAAAAAATATCATGACCCCGACCCTAATAAAAAATGTTTCGGGGGTAGGGTTGTAATTAAAATGAAAGATGGCTCAAAGGTAGAGGACGAAATATCTGTAGCAGATGCCCATCCTGCTGGTAACAGGCCTTTTGAAAGAGAAAATTACATCGAAAAGTTTCAGACACTTACAAATGGAATTATTTTACCAAAAGAGTCAAATAGATTTATTAAAGTTGTTCAAAATCTTAGAAAACTCAAATCAGGCGAACTTCATAAACTTAATGTTGAAGTTAGGGCAAAATCGTTGAGAACTAGAAGCAATAAAGTAATTTTCTAATTGACTCTTTAATTAATTCAAAATTTAATAAGGTATTAAATAAAAAGGGGGAAAAAATGATAAATATAAGAAAACTTATTAGTTTATTATTTGCGTCTGTTCTTTTCCTATCTTTTTCAACACAATCATTTGCAATTGACAAACTTCACTTCATAATCGGTGGTGGAGCTGGCGGTGGTTGGGATGGAACTGCTAGAGGAACAGGTGAAGCATTAACAAAATCTGGTATGCTCAAAAGTGCATCTTTTGAAAACATGTCAGGAGGTGGTGGAGGTAAAGCTCTATCATTTTTAATTAATACAAAACCTGAGGGAACTGTATTAGTTCAATCAACACCATTAGTTTTAAGATCTATCACAAGACACAAAGGTTATGTGAAAGGTAGTGGCGTTCTTTCGTACAAAGATGTTGTACCAATAGCTGGAGTTATCGGTGATTACGGTGCAATCGCTGTAGCAAAGAACTCACCATATAAAAATTTCAAAGATGTTGTAGCAGCTTACAAAGCTAATCCAAAATCTGTGAAAATGGCTGGTGGATCTGTAAGAGGAAGTATGGACCATTTAATTGGCGCACTTGCATTTCAAGAAGCAGGAGCTGATCCAAATAAAGTAGTTTATATCCCTTACGATGCTGGAGGAAAAGCTTTAGCAGGATTGTTATCAGGAGAAACTCAAATTCTTTCAACTGGTTTGGGAGAAGTTATGGGAGCAAGAGACCAAGTTAGAATAATTGGTATCACTGCACCTAAAAGAGTAAGTGATGCACCTGACGTTCCAACATTAAAAGAACAAGGTTTCGATGTTCAGTTTGTAAACTGGAGAGGATTTTTTGGCCCTCCTGGTATGAGCAGTGGTGATAAAAAGAAAATCGCTAAAATGCTAGGTGATGTTCAAAAAACTCCTGAGTGGGAAGCTGTTAGAAAAAGAAATGCTTGGGTTAATATTTATAATCCAGACAAAAAGTTTGTGAAATTTCTTCAAACACAAACAAAAGAAATGACAGCTCTTATGAAAAAACTTGGAGTAATTTAATCCGTTAGGATTTAAAGGAGGAGCAGTGAAGATAAGTTCAGTCAAAATTATCTCGCTGCTCTTCTTTGTTTTATCAGCTTTCTATCTTTATACAGCTTACCAAATACAAGTGTTTTCATTCGATGAAAACGCCCCATTTAACGCAAAAACATTTCCTATCTATCTTGGTTATACAGGAATGTTACTTTCAGCACTAAGAATGATTTTACCTGAAAAAACTGTAGAAGAGGTTAATCATAGAGTTTTAGATTATAAAAAAGTTATTTTGTTGGTTGTTACAATGATTTTTTATGGCTTTACTATCTTAAGAGTTGGCTTCTTTTTATCTACATCTATTTTTTTACTTTTTGCTTATTATTTTCTAGGTGAAAGAAGGTGGAAATGGATGTTGCTATTTTCATTTCCATTTGTGGCTTTATTTATGCTTTTACTACATGGGGTTTTAGACATCTATCTTAGAGATCCTTTATTAAAATATTTAGGAATAATCGGATGATCGAAGGAATTTTAATAGGATTAAATACTGCGTTATCGTTAAAAAACATTTTAATGGTAATGATGGGATGTTTTTTTGGAACAATCATAGGAATGTTGCCAGGGTTAGGACCAATGACAGCTATCGCTTTGATGATCCCAATTACCTATGGTTTTGATCCTGCTACTGGTTTAATTTTAATGGCTGGAGTTTATTACGGAGCTGTTTTTGGTGGATCCACTTCATCAATTTTAATTAATGCCCCAGGTGTTCCTGGTACTGTCGCAACTTCATTTGACGGTTATCCCATGGCACAACAAGGTAAAGCTGGTAAAGCTCTTGCAATAGCAGCCTACAGTTCTTTTGCAGGAGGCACGATCGCTGCAATATTTTTATTATTCGCTGCTCCAAGTTTATCAAAAGTGAGTTTAGCTTTTCGATCACCAGATTATTTTGCATTAATGGTTCTAGGTTTAACAGCAGTTTCAGCTTTTTCAGCTAAGGGACAATTTTTAAAAGCGATGATGATGGCAGTATTAGGTTTGATGTTAGCCACAGTTGGACAAGATACTTTATCTGATATTCCACGATTTGTTTTTAATAACATGAATTTATCTGACGGAATAAGTTTTGTATTAGTTGTAATGGCTACTTTTGCAATGAGTGAGGCTCTAACAATAATTTTAAAGGGCACTGATCCAAGTAGTGCAGCTAAGGCTATTTCTCTTAAAGAATTAGGATCAATAAAACTAGATAAAGATGAAACAAAAAAAACTTTAAAAACTATTCCAAGATCATCAATAATTGGTTTTATTGTCGGTGTTTTACCTGGAGCTGGCTCAACAATTGCATCCTTTTTAGCTTACGGAATGGAGAGAAATTTCGTAAACAAAGAGGAAAAAGAAAAATTTGGTAAAGGAAGTGTTCACGGATTATCTGCACCAGAAACAGCTAATAATGCTGCGTGCTCTGGTTCATTTGTACCATTATTAACACTTGGTATTCCAGGAAGCGGAACAACCGCTGTTATGTTAGGTGCTCTTTTAGGTTTTGGTATTCAGCCTGGACCTAGACTTTACATGACAAACCCTGAAATTTTTTGGTCAGTTATAATGTCTATGTATATTGGAATGGTTGTACTTTTAATACTTAACTTACCATTAATACCTTACATAGCTAGGATACTTGCAGTCCCAAGAACATTTTTAATACCTATGATTTTATTCTTTTCAGTAACAGGAATTTATTTAATGTCTTTTAATACTTTTGATATATTCCTAATGATTGGTATTGCAGTAGTTGCTACAGGACTAAGACTTTATAAATTTCCCATGCCACCACTAATATTAGCTTTTGTTTTAGGTGGCTTAATGGAAGAAAATTTAAGAAGATCTCTGTTAATTAGCGATGGATCTTTTAATTTTTTATGGGATAGGCCTTTAACAGCAATTATTCTTGTTTTTACAATATTGATTTTTTCTTGGCAAAGCTATTTAAGTTTAAAGACTAAATAACTTTTAAAATGAATCCCGGTATTGTTCCTGGGTAAATCTCATTTGTGCCGCCTAGAATTAATTGAAATGCTACAAACAATATTACTACTAAACCAAGCACACCAACCCATTTATGGTTCTTGATATAATTAGCAAAAAAAGTTGCTACTGTTCCAACAAGCAACACTGATAATAATAATCCAAAGATTAATAACCCAGTTTCATTTTTTGCAGCAGCGGCTACACCTAAAACGTTGTCAAAACTTAAAGTTACATCCGCGACTACTATTGCATAAACTGCAGATGCAAATGATGGTGCTTTTTGAGGTTTGGGAGTTTGTTGTTTGGAAGTTTTTAAAGCATCAAAAATTTCTAAATCTTTTATTAATTTAACGACGATCCAAATTAATAAAGCACCACCTATTACTTTAAGAATTGGATATTGTAAAAGCTGAACTGTAATTGCAGCAAAAATTACCCTGAAAATGAAAGCACCAAAAACACCAAGAAGAATAATTCTTTTTCTATCTTTTGCAGCAAATGATGATGCAATTAAACCTATTATGATCGCATTATCAGCAGCCATAACAATATCGATAAAAACTATTTGAAAAAAAATTATAACTTTGGGAAGTAGGATATTTTCCATTTAAGGGGCTATTTATATTCGTTTATTGGGCTTCTTTAAAGAAATATTTAATAAAATATACCTTGCAATTTACTGAATGGGAATGTGAAATAGAACAAATTAATTATAGGGGGAAACATGAATATAATTAAAAAAATTAGTATAATATTAACCTCTTTACTTATTAGTATAGGTTCTGCTCAAGCTGAGACATGGAATATGGCTCTAGCTTATGGAGCAGGTAACTTCCACTCGCAAAATGCGGCGGAATTTGCAAAAGCAGTTACTGATAAGTCAGGCGGTAAACTTACTATTAAAACTCACCCAGGTGGGTCGTTGTTCAAAGGCGGAGCTATCTTAAGAGCTGTGCAAACTGGACAAACACAAATTGGTGAAAGATTTATGTCAGCACACGGAAGTTTTGATCCTTTATTAGAAGTGGACTCAATACCTTTTGTTGCTCAAACATATTCTGATGCTGAAAAACTTTACAAAGCTTCGAAACCAGCATTGGTTAAGGGATTAGATGAAAAGGGATTAGTTTTCCTTTACGCAGTTCCGTGGCCAGCTCAAGGATTGTACAGTAAAAAAGCTATAAACTCTGTTGGTGATCTTAAAGGTTTAAAATTCAGAGCTTACAATTCTGCTACGATAAGAATTGCAGAACTTACTGGTATGAAACCAACTAAACTTGAGGCTGTTGCGATTAGTCAGGCGTTTTCAACTGGAATGGTAGAAAGCATGATTACATCACCAACAACAGGTAAAAATAGTAAAATTTGGGAAAATGGCGTGAAATATTTTTATGATATTGCAGCTTGGTTTCCAAAAAATATGGTTGTTGCAAATAAAAAAGCTTGGAACAAGCTAGATGATGCAACAAAAAAAATGGTAATGAGCCAAGCAGCTTTAGCTGAAAGAAAAGGATGGAACTTATCTAAAAAAGGTAACGTTGCAGACAAAAAGGCTTTAGCAGATGCAGGCATGGTAGTAGGCAAAGTAAACGCTTCTCTACAAAGTCATTTTGAAAAAGTAGGAGCTACTATGGCCAAAGAGTGGTCAGGTAAAGCAGGTTCAAGAGGACAGGCTGTATTATCAGCATATAAATAAATTTTATTTAGGCAAAAAGGCCGTATAATAGGGTACGGCCTTTATGCTTCAAAAAATAGATAAATTTCTAAATTCTTTTTACAGAGCCTCCGGATATCTTGCAGCAATATTTTTAATTTTAATATTAGGTACTATAGTTTTAGGTATTACATCTAGAATTTTTGGATTCTATATACGTGGTTTGACCGAATACTCCGGATATAGTTTAGCATCAGCATCATTCTTAGCTCTTGCCTATACATTTAACGAGAACGCTCATATCCGAATTACTTTATTTTTAGAAAAAGCAAAAGGAAGATTGTTAAAATTTTTAACAATTTGGTGTTTAGCAGTATCAACTTTTTTTTCAGGTTTTTTAGCTTTTTATTTTATCAAAATGTGGATTGTTTCAATTCAATTAGCTGAAAGAAGTCAGGGGGCAGATGAAATTTTACTTTGGATACCGCAAACTGGAGTCACAATAGGTTCAATCATTTTTTTTATTTGTATAACACATAATTTTATAAAAATATTCATAGCCAAATCATATGATTGAGATTTATTTAACAGTATTTTTTATTGGCTTACTTCTATTCTTTCTTGGTTCAGGAATTTGGGTTGGAATAAGCATGATCGGAGTTTCGACTATTGGAATGATCATGTTTACGTCTCGACCAGTAGGAGATGCAATGGCAACAACCATGTGGAGTATGGCGTCTTCCTGGTCTTTAACAGCACTACCACTTTTTGTCTGGATGGGGGAGATTTTATTTAGGACTAAACTTTCAGAAAATTTGTTTAAAGGATTATCTCCTTGGCTTTCAAAGCTACCTGGAGGATTGATACATGTAAATATTTTAGGTTGTGCAATATTTGCAGCTATTTCTGGATCCTCAGCAGCAACCGTTGCAACAGTTGGAAAAATGTCCATCCCAGAATTAAGAAAAAGAAATTACCCTGAAAGATTTCTGCTTGGAACCTTAGCAGGCTCAGGAACTTTAGGCCTTTTGATCCCACCTTCAATAATATTGATAATTTATGGCGTTACGGTTGAAGAATCTATAGCTAAACTTTTTATAGCTGGAATAATCCCGGGTATTGGGCTTGCTCTATTGTTCATGATTTATGTAGTTGCCTGGTCTCTTAAAAATAAAAAAATAATGCCAGTGATAAGTGAAGATTTCTCATTTATTGATAAAGTAAAACAATCTGGTCAATTATTACCTGTCATACTTTTAATTTTTGCAGTAATTGGTTCAATATACGCCGGTATAGCTACAGCCACAGAAGCAGCATCGCTTGGTGTATTAGGTGCATTAGTATTATCTTATTTTCAGAAAAGCTTAACCAAAGAGTCTTTTAGTAAATCATTATTAGGGGCTACCAAAACTTCTTGCATGATAGCTTTTATTTTAGCTGGTTCATCTTTTTTAACATTAGCAATGGCATTTACAGGATTACCAAAAAATTTAGCAGTTTTTATTGATACACTACAATTATCGCCATACATGCTACTTCTGGTTCTAACATTGTTTTATATAATTCTTGGTATGTTTTTAGACGGGATATCTGCTGTAGTTTTAACTATGGCAATCATCGAACCAATGATACGTCAAGCTGGTTTTGATATGATTTGGTTTGGTATTTATTTGGTTATAGTTGTTGAGATGGCTCAGATTACCCCGCCAGTTGGATTTAATTTGTTTGTTTTACAGGGAATGGCAAAAAGAGACATGGGTTTTATTGCAAGAAGCGCTTTCCCTCTTTTTCTTTTAATGATTTTAGCTGTGATCATTATTATTGCTTTTCCACAATTAGCTCTTTGGTTACCTGAACAAATGATACAACCGCTTAAATAATAGAGCGACACATAGTTATATTTTGTTTAATTTAAAAATGTTTATAGATTGTGCATGGAAAATAAAAAAGCACTAGTTTGGTTAAGAGACGATTTTAGAATAAATCGAAATAATGCACTTGTTTATGCATCTGAAAATCATGAGCAGGTTTCTGCAATTTATATATTTAATCCTGATGAATATGAAAATAAAAGAGAAGCACAACGTTGGTGGATTTATCATTCCTTAATAAATTTTAAACAAGAACTATCTAAATTTAATATTTCTTTAGAACTTTTAGTTGGAGATGAGGCGAAAGTTTTTAATAAAATTAAAAAAAACGAGGAAATATGCGTATACTGGAATAAAATTCCCGAACCTGAAGAGGAAAATAAAGAAAAGAAAATAACTAAAAATCTTAATGATAAAAAAATAAATTATAAGTTTTTTAAGGGAAACGTATTAAGCGAATATCAAGAAGTTACAAAAGATGACGGAACACCATTTAAGGTTTTCACTCCTTTTTGGAGAGTTGCTGAGGAAGTTTATCTAAAGAAAGTTCCATCGAGAGATGCAAAATTAAAGAAAAAAAATAAAAAAATATTTATATTTAAAGAGTCCAGCGATTTATCAAAGGTATTACCAAATAAAAACTGGTTTAAAAAATTTGAAAAATATTGGGTTCCATCCGAGATTAACGGCGACAAGGTATTAAAAAATTTAATTGATAAAAAAATTAATAATTATCATAAAACAAGAGATTTCCCGTCGATAGAAGGTACATCTAAAATTTCGCCGTATCTTAAGCATGGACAGATTCATGTTGAAACTATTTGGAAATCTTGTAACAAAATTGAAAATAAAAATACCGGATATAGAAAATTTATTAACGAAATTGGTTGGAGAGAGTTTTCTCATAGTTTAATTAATTATTTTCCAAAAATGCTAAAGGGCAATCTTAGAAAAGAATTCGATAATTTTCCCTGGGTAGAAAATAAAAAATATTTAGAGGCTTGGAAAAAAGGAACAACCGGCTATTCCATTGTAGATGCAGGTATGCGTGAACTTTATGAGACTGGATGGATACATAATAGAGTAAGAATGATAG
This sequence comes from uncultured Pelagibacteraceae bacterium, assembly GCA_902582475.1. GTDB lineage: Bacteria > Pseudomonadota > Alphaproteobacteria > Pelagibacterales > Pelagibacteraceae > Anoxypelagibacter. The sequence goes on from CACHSH010000002.1 coordinate 75,975, forward strand.
TAGGATCATTTCTAGTTAAACATTTGAGGATACATTGGAAAGAAGGAGAGAAGTATTTCAGAAATACATTATTAGATTTTAATGTTGCTAATAATGTTGCTGGTTGGCAATGGGTTGCTGGTTGTGGAGCGGATGCTGCACCATATTTTAGAATATTTAATCCAATTCTGCAGGGAGAAAAATTTGATAAAGATGGATCGTATGTAAAAAAATGGGTTCCAGAATTAAAAAATGTTCCCGCAAAGTTTATTCATAGAACTTGGGAGATGGATGAGGATACACAAAAATCAATTAATTTTAAACTTGGTAAAGATTACCCTTTACCTATAGTCGATCACGCCAAAGCAAGAGAAGCAGCCCTAAAGGCTTTTGATAAAATTACAAAATAGTTTATTTTTTATTTTCTAGATAGTAATCGAAGCTGCAGATTTGGGGTTTATTTGATATTATAATTAATAATCCACCCAAAATAGAAAAATTTTTTAAAAAGGCTATCATTTGCATATTGTTTGAAAGATCGGTATGAAAAATCAAAGTTACTGCTAAAACGAAAATTCCAAGTAATGAGGCAACAATTTTTGTTTTAAAGCCAGCAATTAATAATAGAGGTAAGAAAAACTCAATAGCAAGCGAAGGATAAAAAAGAAACTCAGGTACCCCATAGTCAGACATATACATCATGCTCATATCAGGATTAAAAAATTTTCTAATTGCCTCAACCAAGAACAAAGCAGATATTAATATTCTTCCAAAAACTTCTATAATATGCATTTAATTGTTTTCAATGACCTCTTTTAACTCGGTATATTCTTCACAACCACAATTTTTTAAAATTGCCAATCTTTCTTTAGCCAATTCAAGTCTACCCGTTTTAACATATAGTTCACCAAGATATTCATTAATTCCATTGTGATCAGGTTTAATTTTTAAACCTGCTAAATAAAATTTTTCTGCTTCCTTAAATTTTCCGGTTTTTCTTAATGTAAAACCCAGATAATTTAAAATATCTGGATTATTTCTATCTTGTTTGTGTGCTTCCTGTAATTTATTCAAAGCTTTAGCATATAGCTTAGTTGCTCTATCAATTTTGTCTTTTTTTTCTAGTTTTTCAGCCCTAGAAATAAACTGCTTTGCAGCTTTGTACTGATCCATGTAGTTATCTGAACCACTATCGCTACTTTCTGTTCCCGCTCCATGAGAAACACCTAAATACTGAGCGAAAATAAATGTTGCGATTAAAATTATAAATATTTTTTTAAACATATTTATTAAATTGTTTTAAAATCTTATTTAATATCTTAATTATATCCAATGTTATTTAAGTCGCAGCAATAATCTGATTGGATTCATGAATATTTTATATATAGTTAAATATGGGAAGTATAAAAGATTCGCTCACATTTGATGATGTAAGCCTTGTTCCCCAAGAGTCATCAGTGGTGCCAAACGAAACTATCACTAAAATCACTTTACATAAAAGATTGAATTTGCAGATCCCTTTGATTTCATCTGCGATGGATACTGTAACCGAATCTAAAATGGCAATAGCTATTGCGAAGATGGGTGGTATTGGAGTTATTCATAGAAATTTATCAATAGAAGCCCAAATTAGGGAAATTCAAAAAGTAAAAAAGGCAAATTGTTTAGTAGGTGCTGCAATAGGCGTAAATAATAATGACCTAGAGAGAGCAAAAAAATTGATCGAATCAAACGTTAATATGATTGTCATAGATACGGCTCACGGACATACGCAGAGAGTTTCAAAAATGATTTATAAGATTAAAAAAATTATAAAAAAAATTCCGCTCTGCGCGGGTAACATTGCAACTGGCAAGGCTGCTAAATTTTTAGCCAGTTGTGGAGTAGACATAGTAAAGGTTGGTATTGGACCTGGATCAATATGTACCACAAGATTAGTTGCTGGTGTTGGAGTACCACAGTTGAGCGCAATATTAGATGTAAAAAAAGCTTTAGGAAAAAGTAAGACTAAAATTATTTCAGATGGAGGGATTAAATTTTCGGGTGATTTAGCAAAAGCCATCGCTGCTGGAGCTGACGCAGTAATGATTGGATCACTTTTTTCAGGAACAACGGAAAGTCCTGGAAAAATTTTGAAACGTAAAGGAAAATTATTTAAGACCTTCAGAGGCATGGGGTCTGCAGGTGCGATGTCAGTTGGTTCAGCAGATAGATACTATCAAAAAAAATTTAAAGATATTTCTAAATTTGTTCCAGAGGGAGTAGAGGGAATAGTGAAGTTTAAGGGTCCAGTAAATAAAATTATTTATAACCTAACTGGTGGTCTGAGATCTTCAATGGGATACTTAGGAGCTAAGACAATTGATGATTTGCAAAGAAAAGGTGAGTTTGTGAAAATAAGTAAAGCTGGTTTCTACGAAAGTATGGTTCACAATGTGGATCAAGTCATAAAATAAAAATGAATCAAGATAATTTAGATAAAATAATTATTATAGATTATGGCTCACAAGTTACGCAACTAATAGCAAGAAAAATTAGAGAGATCGGTATTTACTCAGAAATAATAAATTTTGATAAATCCAAAAAAATTAAAGAAAATAAATTTATTAAAGGAATAATCCTATCAGGTGGGCCCCTAACTATAACCAAATCAAACTCTTTGAATCTTCCCGATAACATTTTAAAATTAAAAAAACCTATTCTTGGAATATGTTATGGACATCAAATATTAGCAAAGAAGTTTGGGGGTAGTGTAAAAATATCAAAAACAAGGGAATTTGGGTTTGCACAAATCAAAAGTGATAAAAGATGTCCTTTGACGAAAAATTTCTTCAATAATGAAAAAAATTCAGTCTGGATGAGCCATCAAGATATTGTAACTAGAATACCAAGTGGATTTAAAAAAATAGCTTCAACTCAAAACTCAAAATTTGCAATTATAGCTAATGAAAAGAAAAAATTTTATGGAGTACAGTTTCATCCTGAAGTTACTCATACTAAAAACGGAAAAATAATTTTAAAGAATTTTGTCTTAAATATATGTCAAACAAAAAGAATGTGGAGTCTAAGGAAACAAAAAGACTTAATAATTAATGATATTAAAAAAAGGGTAAAAAATGAAAAAGTAATATGTGCTTTATCAGGAGGTGTTGATAGTAGTGTAGTGGCATTCTTATTAAACAAAGCTATCGGTAAAAAATTGAAATGTGTTTTTATAAATACTGGTCTCTTAAGAAAAAACGAAGAAAAAGAAGTTATAAAAAATTTTAAAAAAAAATTAAAATCTAATTTAATTTATTTAGATGCATCCAAACTTTTTTTTAATAAATTGAAAAATGTTACAGATCCTGAATTAAAAAGAAAAGTTATTGGTAAACTTTTTATAAAATTGTTTGAAAACAAGGCAAAGAAAATTAAATTTTTAGCTCAAGGAACTTTATATCCAGATTTGATAGAGAGTAGGTCGGTTACAGGAAGTCCTACTTCAAAGATTAAGTCACACCATAATGTAGGCGGGTTACCAAAAAATTTAAAATTTACATTAGTAGAACCTTTGCAAACATTATTTAAAGATGAAGTAAGAAAATTAGGAAAAGAATTGTTAGTTCCAAAAGCTATACTCCAAAGACACCCTTTTCCAGGACCTGGGCTTGCCATTAGAATACCAGGAAAAATTTCAAAATATAAAATTAAAGTATTACAGGAAGCAGATTATATATTTATTGATGAGTTAAAAAAATCAAATCTTTATCACAAGATCTGGCAAGCTTATGCAGCTCTTCTTCCTCTAAAAACAGTTGGCGTTATGGGTGACAGTAGAACCTACGAATATACATGCATGCTTAGAGCAGTTACCTCACAAGATGGTATGACCGCAGACTTTTATAATTTTGATAAAACTTTTATACAGAAGGTATCTAATAGAATTATTAATTCTGTTAATGGAATTAATAGAGTTCTCTATGATGTAACCTCTAAACCACCTAGTACAATTGAATTGGAATAAAATTATCTAAATTTGTTCAATAGATCTAAAGGCTTTAAAGAAACATTCGAATTTATTAATCCATCCTTAATCTCTTGAGCGGTTTTAACTGCATTCTTCCCATCACCATGGACACAAACAGAGTCAATTTCGCATGGTATCTGTTTACCTGAAAAACAATTTAAAGCCTGGTTTTGAACCATTTTAATAACATGTTTCTTTGCTATTACTGGATCTGTTATAAGCGCATTTTTCTTTGATCTTGAGACCAAATTACCATCGTCCTCATAATTTCTATCGGCAAAAATTTCTGCAGCAACTTTCATATTAAGTTTTTTTCCTGCTTTTTCCATTTGTGATCCTGTAGGAACTAAAAAAATTAAATCTTTATTTGCATTAATGATAGATTTTGAAATTACACTTGCCAATTCAAAATCCTCACAAGCCATATTATTTAATGCACCATGGGGTTTCACATGTGTTACTTTCATCGCTTTTTTCTCAGCAATTTCTGACAAAATATTTATTTGATCAATAATTAATTTATTTATTTCTTTAGGACTTAGATTTAATCGTTTTCTTCCGAAGTTTTCTGGATCATTAAATGAGGGATGTGCACCAATACTTACACGATTTTTTTTAGAAATTTCTACTGTTTCCTTCATAGTAGGCTCATCTCCAGCATGATAGCCACAAGCTATGTTTGCTGAATTGACAATACTTAATAATAAAGGGTCATTTTCTGTAGAACAAAATTTAGAAGTTTCGCCAAGATCACAATTAATATTAATTTCCATATTTTAAACCTTTATATAATATCTATTATAACAATTTATGTTAAAAAAAATAAGTAATATTGGAGACTGCGGAATCACTTGTGATTTTGGTGATGAGGTTAATAAAACTATAAATAAAGAAGTAATTAAACTTTTCAACTTTGTAAGAGATTCAGTAAAAACCGGAAAAATTAAAGGAATTTTAAATTACACCCCATCTTACAACAAGCTGATTATAAATTTCGAGTTGGGACAAATTAAATCACAGCAGATTATAGAGTTTATAAAAAGTAGCGACTATTCAAAAATAAATTTGAACGAAAATAAAAATATTATTGAAGTTCCAATATGTTACGACGAAGAATTTGCTTTAGATCTAAAAAGATTAGAAGAAAAAACAAAACTAAATTTTAATGAAATAATTAAAAAACATATCGAAACAGATTTTTTTGTATATATGATCGGATTTGTTCCTGGGCAACCTTTTCTTGGTGATTTAGATAACAGTTTATATCATGACCGTTTAGATACGCCTCGTATAAAAATTAATAAAGGCTCTGTAGGTATAGTTGAGAAATTCTGTACCATATACACTTTCGATAGCCCTGGTGGATGGAATATTATTGGAAGAACACCATTTGAATTATTTAATATCAACAAAAAAAATACAAGTGTTCTTTCTCCAGGGGACACAGTTAAATTTAAATCAATAACAAAGGAACAGTTTTTTTCATTTAAAAATGAGTAATTATTTTAAGGTTATAAGACCAGGTATTAATTCTACTTTTCAAGATTTAGGTAGATTTGGGCTGCAACATTTAGGAATTGTTGCAGGTGGGTGCATGGATCAATTATCATTTTGTATTTCAAATAAATTAGTTGGAAATAAAATCTCTGAAGGAGCTTTAGAATTTGCATACCAAGGACCATTGCTAGAGCTGGTTGGAGACTCAGTGTTGGTTGCGATTTCAGGAAAGGTTAACTTTAATATAATAAAAAAAAATGGAGACACAATACAAGGTGTTTCTAATGAAAGTTTTATTATTTCGAATGGGGATCAGATTGATATTTTATCAACAATAAATTCTGTTTATGGATATTTTTCTATACTAGGTGGTTTTAAATTAAATGACGTAAAAGGAAGTGTATCAACGCTGGTTCGAGCAAAAATTGGGCCGAATAAAGGTGATAAATTAAAATCTACTGATAAAATATTTTTTAATAGACTCTCAAAAAAAGAAAAAACAAAAAAAATCCAATTTGAGTTTGAACAAGATAATATAATAAGAGTTATGCAGGGGTTACAAATACATTATTTTTTAAAAAAAAGTCAGGAAGATTTTTTTTCAAAAGAATATAAAGTGACAAAATTAACTGATCGAATGGGAATGAGATTAGAGGGTCAAAAACTTGAAAACACAGTTAATAAAAATATTAAATCTGAAGGAATTACAAAAGGATCAATACAAGTGCCCGGTGATGGTCAACCCATAATACTCCTTTCAGATCATCCAACTATTGGTGGGTATCCAAAAATCGCAAATGTTATAACAGCTGACTATGATAAATTGGTTCAAAAAATACCTGGCACAAATATTAAATTCAAATTGGTCGATCTAGCAGTTGCTGAAAGTGCTTTTCAAGAATATATAAAAAAATTCTAAATGCATTTCATTTATAAAATTCCTGGACCAATACTAGTTCTTTTAGGTGGCTTTTCTTTAAGTTGGGGCGGTTTGATCATAAGAACTTTTGAAGGTGCGAGTATTTGGCAAATTCTTTTTTATAGATCAATATTCTTTTTATGGGCTTTAATAACCTTCCTCTTGTTAACGTACGGTAAAAAAACAATAAAAAAAATTAAAGAAGCAGGTCTACCAGGATTAATTGGAGGAATATTTCTTTCTGGAAGTTTTGTTGCTTATATGTATTCGATGACTGAAACCACAGTTGCAAATGTAGTTTTTATTATTAGTACTCAAACTGTTTTTTTACCAATTGTAGCTTATATTTTTTTAAAAGAACGAATATCTCCTCGAGGCCTTGTTGCCATTGTATTAGCAATGATCGGTGTAACTTTAATGATTGGTGATTCTATAGGCACAGGATCTTTAAGCGGTAATTTAGCAGCTCTTGTCATTCCAATAAATTTTTCAATTTTAATTTTGATAATAAGAAAATATCCGAAGGTAGATATGATACCAGCTATTTTTTATGCCGGATTTTTTAGCTGTTTGTATGGATTAATTTTACTTGAAAATATATTTATATCTACAAAGGATATTTGGCTGTCATTTCTGCTTGGTGTTCCTCAATTAGCTTTTGGTTTTATTTTCATTACAATTGGGTCAAGAACAACCCCCGCAGTAATGGTTGGTTTGTTAATGTTAATGGAGACCATTTTTGCGCCCATATGGGTTTGGCTATTTTACAATGAAATACCACCATCAAGTGTACTTATTGGAGGAATAATTATAATTTCAGCAGTTGTAATGAAAACCCTTGATTATAAAAAATTGCAATAAATCAAAATTTTATGTTATAGTAAAACCTTAACGGGAGAGACTATTTAAATATAGCGCCGAAGGAGCAACCTCCCTGGAAACTCTCAGGCAAAAGGACCGTTATTGTAATAACTCTGGAAAGCAGGCTTTAGCCTCACCGAAGGAGTAAATCTCTCAGGTTCTTAGACAGATGGGGACGAAAAGGGTTATTACAAAATGGAAAAAACAGCTTTATATAATTTTCATAAAAATTCAGGAGCAAAGTTCGTTCCTTTTGCAGGATATGAGATGCCTATCCAATATAAAGATGGCATAGTCAAAGAACATATAAACACAAGACAGTCTGCTGGTTTTTTTGATGTATCACATATGGGGCAATTTTTTGTTTCTGGAGGTCGATCAACTGAACTTAGTTTAGAAAAAATTATCCCATTAGATTTTAAAGAAATTCAGATGAACCAGTCTAAATACTCCTTTTTGATTAATGATGAAGGGGGAGTTATAGATGACCTTATTATAACACGAGTTGAAAATGGTTTTAATATTATACTAAACGCAGCTTGCAAGGATAACGATATTAAAGAAATTGCAAAATGTTTAAATTCTGAAAGCAAATACGAATTAAGAAAAGATTTATCTCTTATAGCTTTACAAGGTCCCAAATCAGAGTCAATTCTTGAATCAATTATAAAAGGTGTAAAAGAACTCAAATTTATGAATGGAAATTATTTTGAATTTCAGGAAAAGAAAATTTACATAACTCGTTCTGGATATACTGGCGAAGATGGTTTTGAGATTTCTGTGCCAAATTCAATTGTTGAAAATCTTATCAAACTTCTTACAGATAAAGATGCAAAACCTATTGGTTTAGGAGCAAGAGATACACTTCGATTAGAAGCAGGATTATGTTTGTACGGTCATGAATTAAATCAAGAGATTAACCCTATACAAGCAGATTTAAAATGGGCTATTTCAAAAAAAAGAAGAGAAACAGGAGGATTCAAAGGTTGGGAAAATATTAAAAAAGATTTACAAAATGGAGTTTCAAAAATTAGAATCGGCATTAAACCAGCAGGTAAAATTATAGCAAGAGAAGGTACAAAAATTTATTCTCAAAGCGGAGAGGAAATAGGAGTTATCACAAGCGGCACATATGGACCAAGTGTTAATAGTCCAGTTGCTATGGGATATATTAAAAGTAAATTTTCAGAAATTAATAATAAAATTTTAATAGAAGTAAGAGGAAAAAAGCATGAGGCTAAAGTATCTAAATTACCATTTTATAAAAAAAGTTATGTTAAATAGGAGGATATATGAGTGAGAAAAAATATTCAAAAAAACATGAATGGATTATGTTAGATGGAGAGTCCGCAACAGTCGGTATAAGCAAGCATGCGACGGAAATGCTTGGTGATATTGTTTTTGTTGAACTTCCTGAAAAAGGCAAAAGCTTAAGCAAAGAAGAAAAAGCCGCTGTAGTAGAGTCCACAAAAGCTGCAAGTGATGTATATACGCCCGTATCTGGAGAAATTGTAGAAACAAATCAACCAATTGTTGATGACCCATCAAATGTAAATAAAGATCCAGAAAATAATGGTTGGTTTTTTAAAATTAAAATTAAAGACAAATCAGAATTGAACTCTTTGATGAGTCAGCCAGATTATGAAAAATTTGTAAAGGACAATCCAAATTAACATGATAGACGATACTTCAAAAGAATTTATCAGTAGGCACATTGGTCCGAGCACTGAAGACCAAAAAGAGATGTTAAAAGCAATATCTTCAAAATCAATTGATAATTTAATCGAGAATACTGTTCCAAAGAATATTTTAATAAAAGACGAACTTAAAATTGATGAACCTATGTCAGAGAATGATGCTCTAAAAAAATTGAAACTTTTGTCAAAAAAAAATGAAGTTTTCCGTAATTTTATAGGAATGGGTTACTATAATACTGTTACTCCAAATGTTATTTTAAGAAATATACTCGAGAATCCTGGTTGGTATACTTCTTACACTCCATACCAACCTGAAGTAGCCCAGGGAAGATTAGAAATGTTAATTAATTTCCAACAAATGATAATGGATTTAACTGGTATGGATATAGCAAATGCTTCGTTGTTAGATGAAGGAACTGCTGCTGCTGAAGCAGTGGGTTTATGTCAAAGATTAGATAAAAATAATTCAAAAAAGATATTTGTATCAAGTTCATGTAATCCTCAAACAATAGATATAATTAAGACAAGGGTTGAGCCATTCAATATAGAGCTAATTATTGGTGATGAGGAAAAAATTTTAAAAGGTATTAAAGATAAAATTATTTGTGGTGTTTTAGCTTACCCTGGAACTTTAGGTGAAATTAAAGACCCTAGTGAGTCTATAAGCTTAATTCATAAAAAAGAAGGCAAAGTAATTGTTGTTAGTGATCTGTTATCTTTAACAAGACTTAAAACCCCAGCAGAACTTGGGGCAGATATTGCTGTTGGAAGTGCGCAAAGATTTGGAATACCTATGGGTTATGGAGGTCCACATGCAGCGTTTTTTGCAACCAAAGAAGAATTTAAAAGATCTATGCCAGGTAGAATTATTGGAGTATCAGTTGATAGACATGGGAAAAAAGCGTTTAGATTATCTCTTCAAACAAGAGAACAGCACATAAGAAGAGACAAGGCTACAAGCAATATTTGTACTGCTCAAGCACTACTTGCAATTCTTTCAGCTGCTTATGCAATTTATCATGGACCTGAAGGAATTTTAAAAATAGCTAATAGGACATCAAAGTTAGCAAAAATTTTTGCTGACGGACTGAAATCAGGTGGTTACCAACTACACTCTGAAAATTTTTTTGATACAGTTACTGTCAAAACAAATGAGAAAACAGACACTATAAATAACAAGGCTTTATCAGAAAAAATTAATTTGAGGGTAGTAGATAAAAATACATTATCTGTAGCTTTTGATGAGGTTAAGAGAGTTGATCATGTAAATACTCTACTAAAAATATTCGGAATAAAAAAAACATTTAGTAATACTGATAAAGTTGATTTAACTAATTTACCAAAAAATCTTTTAAGAACATCTAAATACCTTACTCATCCTATTTTTCATAAATATCATTCAGAAACTGAGATGCTTCGTTATTTAAAAAGATTAGAGGATTGTGATATTGCTTTAAATAGATCTATGATTGCACTTGGTTCATGTACGATGAAGCTAAATGCTACAGCTGAGCTTATCCCTGTGACTTGGAAAGAATTTTCATTACCACACCCTTTTGTACCCCAAGATCAAATGAAAGGTTATAAGGTTTTATTTAATGACCTAGTTAATGATTTAAAAGAAATCACAGGTTTTGACGCGGTTTCTCTTCAACCAAATTCTGGTGCTCAAGGTGAATATTCAGGATTAATGACTATTCGTAAGTTTCATTTAAATAATAATCAAAAAAATAGAAACGTATGTTTAATACCAGAGTCAGCACATGGTACGAATCCTGCAAGTGCACAAATGTGTGGTATGAAAGTAGTAGTTATTAATTGTGATGATGAAGGGAATGTTGATTTGGAAGATTTAAAAGATAAGGTTAATAAGCATTCAAAAGATCTTGCTGCACTGATGGTGACTTACCCATCAACACATGGAGTATTCGAAGAAAAAATTAGTGAAATTTGTGATTATGTCCATAAAGCTGGCGGTCAAGTTTATATGGATGGTGCAAACCTTAATGCACTAGTTGGTATTGCAAAACCTGGAAAATTTGGACCAGATGTTTGTCATATTAACTTACACAAAACTTTTTGTATTCCACATGGAGGAGGAGGGCCAGGCATGGGTCCAATCGCATGCGCAAAACACTTAAAAGATTTTTTACCAAATCATAACATTACTAAAAATAATAGATCCGAGAAAAGTTTAGGCTCTGTATCTGCTGCGCCATGGGGAAGTGCGAGTATATTACCAATTTCTTGGATGTATATAAAGATGATGGGAGCTGAAGGTTTAAGAAAAGCATCTGAGGTAGCAATTTTAAACGCAAATTACATATCAAAAAAATTATCTAATTATTACAAAGTTCTCTACAAAGGAAAAAATGGAAATGTTGCACACGAATGTATTATAGATCTTAGACCAATAAAATCTAAATCCGGAATTTCAGAGGAAGATATCGCCAAAAGATTAATAGATTACGGTTATCACGCCCCAACAATGTCCTGGCCTGTTGCTGGAACATTAATGATTGAACCAACGGAGAGTGAAAATCTTGCAGAGATAAATCGTTTTTGTAATGCATTAATATCTATTAAAAAAGAAATTGACAAAGTTGATAATGGTAGTTTTGACAAAAAAGACAATCCTTTGAAAAATGCCCCGCACACACATCTTGAGCTAAGCGCAGATGAATGGAAACACTTATATAAAAGAGAAGAAGCCGCATTTCCAAATGAATATTTGAAAGATAATAAGTTTTGGCCACCAGTTGGAAGAGTTGATAATGTTTTTGGTGATAGAAACTTAGTTTGCTCCTGCCCTAGTCTTCAAGAATATAAAGAAGAGGCAGCTTAACTACTTAATGAAAATCGCAGTTATCGGTTCAGGAATATCAGGTCTATCAGCAGCTTATTATTTATCAAAAAAACACAAAGTAGATCTTTTTGAAAAAGAGGACTATTTTGGAGGGCACTCATATACATACGAAATAAACGAAAATAATAAAAAGGTCCCTGTAGACCTAGGATTTATAGTTTTTAATAAATTAACTTATCCAAATTTAATAAATTTTTTTAATGAACTCAAAATCCCATTTGAAAAAAGTGATATGTCCTTTTCAGTTTCTGTAAAAAACTCAACCATCGAATATGGTGGTACTGGTTTTAATTCATTATTTGCAAGAAAAAATAATTTAATAAACTTTAATTTCATTAAAATGATTTATGAAATTATATCTTTTTACAAAACAGCACCCATTTTGTTAAAGAAAGATTTAAGAAATCTGACGCTAGGAAACTATTTGGACAGCTCAAAGCTTTCTAAATATTTTGTAAATTATCATATTGTTCCTATGGTAGCTGCAATTTGGTCAATGCCTTATTCTAAAGCACGAGATATTCCTTTCGAACTTTTTTTAAACTTTTTTAATAATCATGGTTTATTTAAATTAAAAAATAGGCCGCAGTGGTATACCGTAACTCACAGAAGTAGAAACTATGTTTTAAAAGTTTTAGAAAAAATTAGTGGGGAATATTTTAAAAATTATGAAATTAATAAAATTATAACAAGTAATGATAATGTAAGAATTTTTTCACAAAACTCACAAGAATATAGAGATTATGACCACGTTGTACTATCTTGTCATGCCGATCAAAGTTTAAAAATAATCGATAAACCATCTGTTGATGAAAAAAAAATACTTAGTGAATTTAACTATGTATCTAACGATGCTTACTTACATACAGATAATAATCTAATGCCAAATAAGAAAAATGCATGGTCTAGTTGGAACTCAATATCAAAAAAAGATTTATCAAAAATTTGTGTTACATACTGGCTGAATAAATTACAAAATTTAGATACAAATATTAATTATTTTTTGACTCTAAATCCAATTGTAAAAATTAAAGAGGATAAAATTATTAAAAAGGTAAATTTTACACATCCATATTTAAATACCAAGAGTTTTGAAATGCAAAGTCACCTTAAATATTTACAAGGAAAAAATAGAATTTGGTTTTCAGGAAGTTATTTTGGATATGGTTTTCATGAAGATGGATTAAAATCGTCTTTAGAAATGCTTAAACAATTTGAAGGAAAAAATGGAGACATGTATATACAAAGGTATAGTAACGCATAGAAGATTTAAACCAAAAAGGCATTTTTTTTCTTATAAAACTTTTTCTATATTATTTGATTTAGATGAGTTAGAAGATTTAGAAAAAAAAATTTCAATTTTTTCCTTAAATAAGTTCAACTTATTTAGTTTTTATAATAAAGATCACGGTGATAGAGACGGAAAAAATCTTAAAAATTGGGTAAGAACAAACTTAAAAAAAAATAATATCAATTTTAGTGTTTCAAAAATTAAACTTCTATGTTTTCCAAGAATTTTTGGATATGTTTTCAATCCCTTAAGTATTTTTTATTGTTATAACGAAAATCAAGAATTAAAAGCTATTCTTTACGAGGTAAAAAATACTTTCAATGAACAGCATACTTATATTTTTCCCGTAGATAAAAATAATAAAATTATAACACAAAGTTGTAATAAAAAATTTTATGTCTCACCATTTATGGAAATGGATACAGCTTATAGATTTAGATTGGCCGAACCAAAGAAAACCTTAAGTGTATTTATAAAACAATCAGATAAAGAGGGAATGTTACTATCAGCTTGCCAAATTGGCAAAAAACAGGAAATATCCACAAAAAAATTATTCAGTAATTTCGTTAAACATCCAATGATGACAATTAAAATTATTATGGCGATACATTTTGAAGCATTAAGACTATGGAGAAAAGGAGTTAAATTGGTGAAAAGAAAGTCAAAAGTTAAAAACAATCTTTCTTTAGAAAAATGAATTTAAGTATTTATAAAATTTCAGAAAAATTTGTATTAAAAAAACTTAATAATATAAATTATGGAAATCTTATTTTAGAAAATTATAATGGTAAATCTTATAATTTTGGGGAACAAGACAGTATTTTAAAAGCAAAAATAAAAATTTATAATCCTAAATTTTATTTAAACATCGTAAAGGGTGGTAGTACAGCCTTAGCCGAAAGCTATATTAAAAATGATTTTGAAACTAATAATTTACCATCACTTATAGAACTCACCGCTAAAAATATAAATATCACTCATGAATTTTCTGGAATTTTAAATATATCAAGTTTAACCAGTATCTTTAGAAAAGTCTTTAAATCAAATACTAAAAAAAAAAGTGTGGAATATATTTCTAAACACTATGATTTGGGAAATGAATTTTTTTCAACCTGGCTTGACAAAACTTTAACATATTCTTGTGGGATTTTTGATAAACCTGGACAAGAACTAGAAAAAGCACAAATTAATAAATACAACAAATTAATTAATATGATTAATCCCAAGCCTGGAGATAAAATTTTAGAAATAGGGTGTGGTTGGGGAGGGTTTGCAGAGCATCTTGCAAAAAATTACGATGTTCAACTAGATTGTATTACCATTTCAAAGAAACAATTTGAATTTACAAAAAAAAGAATAAATCGTCTTGGTTTAAACAATAAAGTAAAAGTGAAATTTTTAGACTATAGGGATTTAAAAGATAAATATGATGCGATTGCATCTATAGAAATGATAGAGGCTGTTGGAGAAAAACATTTGAATAAATATTTTTCTATAATTAAAAATAATCTAAAACCTGATGGGGTTGGTGCAATTCAAGCCATTATAATTAAAGATGAACTTTTTAACAGATATAGAAGAAATGAAGATTTTATTCAGAAATATATTTTTCCAGGAGGCTTTCTGCCATCTCTTCAATCAATTAAAGATTACTCTAAAAAAACTGGATTAACGCTAAAGAGTTATAATTCTTATGGAACTCACTATTCACACACATTAAGCAAATGGAGAGAAAATTTTATAGGATCTTGGAACAATATTGCCAAACAAGGCTTTGATAATTCATTTAAAAAAATTTGGGATTTCTATTTTTCTTATTGTGAAGCAGGTTTTAGATCGAAGAATATAGATTTAATACAATTTTCAGTTAGGAATAAATAAAAAATGAGATATATATTAACTTTATTTTTAACTTTGTTTTTAACTAACTGTGTGGCAGGTATGAAACCAGAGGATTTTAAGGATCAAAAACCAAAACTTATAATTGAAGAATTTTTAAAGGGAAATGTTAAGGCCTATGGTGTACTTCAGAATAGAGGTGGAAAAGTTACAAGACAGTTTTCTGCGGACCTAGATGGCAAATGGGATGGAAAACAATTAATTCTAGATGAAAGATTTAATTGGTCTGATGGAGAAGTTCAGACAAGACAATGGAAAATAATAAAAAAAGATGATCATAATTACGAAGGCACCGCAGCAGATGTTGTTGGCATAGCAAAAGGATTTTCTTACGGTTCTGCTTTTAAATTAGAATATGTTTTGCTAGTACCAGTAAAAGGAAAAGAAATTAAAATTACTTTTGATGATTGGATTTTTAAGCAAAGCGACACCGTTGCAATTAATAGGGCCAAAATGACTAAATTTGGTTTTAAAGTAGCGGAGCTAACAGTTGTTTTCATTAAAAATTAAGTTATTTACTTTAAATATAATCTTAATATTTAATTATTTTTTTTCTGGTTTTAACTTACAATAAATTATATTTCATAATTATGTTAAGTAATAAATATTTATCTTTATTTTTTATAATAATAATTACATTCCTTCCTTCTGTTATAGGCGGTGTTGTAACATCTATATATAAAGAGCCATGGTATACAGAAATAATTCGACCATCGTTTAGTCCACCAGATTGGGTTTTTGGTCCAGTATGGACTACATTATATATTTTAATGTCAGTGGCAATTTGGTTAAATTGGATTTTTAATCGTGAAATTAAAACAATTAAAATCTATTTTTATCATATTTTTTTTAATTCAATTTGGAGTATAATTTTTTTCGGCTTTCATCAAATATTTTTAGCCATGATCAATTTAGTTGTAATATTATTTTTTATCCTTTGGTTAATGAAAATTTATTACAAAAATAGTAAAATAAGTTTTTTACTAATGATACCTTATTTGCTATGGTCGTCTTACGCTTTATTACTTAATATGAGCATTTTTTATTTAAATTAATAATGGATGATATTGTTATAATTGGTGGGGGAATTATTGGCACAGCAACAGCTTATTTTTTAACAAAAGAGGGAAGAAAAGTTAAAGTAATTGAGCAAGATCCTACCTACAAAAAAGCGTCATTTCCATTATCTCTAGGAGGTTTTAGAAGACAATTTTTTCAAAAAGAAAATATATTGCTTGGAAAATATGCAAGAGAATTCATTTTTCAAGTTCCAGAACTATTAAAAACAAAAAAAAACCCAAAACCTACTACTAGTGTGGTTCCAAATGGTTACTTATTTCTATTTGGACCCAACCATGCTCTAGAACAATACGAAGCGCTTAAAAATCATAAACATTGCGACGCGGGTACCAAAAATATAAAAGGTTCAGAACTTAAAAAAAAATTTCCATATGTAAATGACGAAGGTATCGAAACGGTAACATATACTGATGATAAAAAAGAAGGCTGGATTGATCCTTATTTGTTTCATGGAGCTCTCAAAAATAAGGCTCAAGAACAGGGCGCTGAATTTGTTAAAGGTGAAATCAAAGATGTTTCTGAGATTAATTCAAATATTATAATTTGCGCAGTTGGTTATAATACAAATAATTTACTAAAAGATGTGCCTGTTGTGCCTCAAAAGCATACAGTATTTAGAATTAGTTGTCCTAAACATATACCTGAAATGCCATTAACTTCTGATTTTACTACAGGCGTTTATTGGAGACCTGAAGGAAAGGAATATTTAGCAGGCTCTCCTATATCAACATTTGACGCAAATGACCTTGAACCTGACTGGGATCACTTCGAGGATTTGGTTTGGCCAGCATTGGCAAAAAGAATTCCAGTTTTTGAAAAACTCAAATTGACGGGCGGATGGGCCGGATATTACGACTGTAACAAACTAGATAATAATGCAGTCGTTGGAAAGCATCCAAAATATAAAAATCTATATTTAGCGTCTGGTTTTACCGGAAGAGGTTTAATGCAAGCACCAGGTATCGGTAGAGCTTTAACAGAATTAATTACTACTGGATCTTTTCAGTCAATTGATTTAAATGCCTTATCTGTAAACAGAGTTCTTGAAAATAAAAAAATACCAGAACCATATGTGCTTTAAATGAAATCAAATTTTTTAAATAGAATTTATAGGGCTATAAAAATTGATCCTGACTTATATGAAGAAGTTGAACATGATAAATCGGCTACTTTTCAGGCTGCCTCAGTAGTAATTCTTTCAAGCTTGGCAGCAGGAATAGGAGCAATTCATTTGGGAGCTTCAAATTTACTTTTAGGCCCTTTACTCTCTTTAGCAAGTTGGTATTTTTGGGCTTTTCTTATCTATATTGTTGGAACAAAAATATTTCCTGATAAACAAACTAAAAGTAATCATGGAGAATTACTTAGAACAATTGGTTTTTCTAGCGCACCCGGTTTAATTAGAGTATTTGGTTTTACACCAGAGCTTATGACTGTAACTTTTATCGGATCATCATTATGGATGCTCGCCTGTATGGTGGTAGGAGTAAGACAGGCTCTCGATTATAAAAGCTTGTGGAAAGCTTTTGGGGTAGTAGTTGTTTGCTGGTTTCTTCAAGCTTTATTATTATTTTTGTTGGTGATGTTGTTTAATAGATAACTTAAATTTTTGTTGGATTTGGTTTATCCTTATAAACTTTTTTGGGATCAAATTTTTTCTTTTTATTATTAAAATTTATTTTTATTTTTTCTTCATTATCAATTTTTCCAAGGGTTATCGACCTATAAAAACAAGATTTATAACCAACATGACAACTAGCTCCATCACCTATATCCACACTCATCCATATAGAGTCTTGATCATCATCTATTCTCATTTCAATAACTTTTTGAATAAAACCACTAGTCTCACCTTTGTGCCAAACCTCTTTTCTTGATCTGCTCCAGTAATGCGCTTCCTGAGTTTCAATTGTTTTTTTTAAAGCATCAGAGTTCATGAAACCTTGCATTAAAACTTCTTTAGTTTTAAAGTCAGTTGTTGTAACCGGTATGAGACCGTTGCTATCAAATTTTGGAGAAAGTAAATTTCCTTCTTCGATATCTGCGACATTTTCTCTTTTTTTAAACATTTGATTTATGATTTTAATACTTTTTAATAGTTTGCATAAGTAAATAATATTATATATTAATTTTAATTATTATGAAAATAGTTAAAAACTTAGATTCTACAATTTTGAATGGTAAATCCGAAGTTTCTGATAAACAAGCAGAGGAAGCTTTTAGAACTATTATTCGTTGGATTGGTGAAAACCCTGATAGGGAAGGCTTGGTTGAAACACCAAGAAGAGTTACTAAGGCATTTAAAGAATATTTTAAGGGATACAAACAGGAGATTACGTCAGAACTATTAAAAACTTTTGGAGATGTTAATGGGTATGATGATATGGTTTTACAAAAAAATATTTCGGTATCAAGCCATTGCGAACATCATATGGCTCCAATTATAGGTGTCGCTCATGTAGCTTACCTGCCTAACAAGAGAGTGGTTGGGTTAAGCAAACTTGCAAGAGTCGTTGAAGTTTACTCAAAAAGACTCCAAACACAGGAAAGATTGACAATGCAGATCGCAGACAGTCTTATGAAAGGTTTGGATGCACATGGGGTTGCAGTTACAATTGATTCTACCCATCAATGTATGACCATGAGAGGAATTAAAAAAGAAAAAGCCACAACAATTACAAATTATTTTTTAGGTAAGTTTAAAAATGATTTAAGTTTTCAAAATAGATTTTTAAGATATATTTCGGATAAAAATTAATCTTCTTCTCTCCAATTATCTATATATA
The DNA here is from genome assembly GCA_902582475.1 of uncultured Pelagibacteraceae bacterium. Taxonomy (GTDB): domain Bacteria; phylum Pseudomonadota; class Alphaproteobacteria; order Pelagibacterales; family Pelagibacteraceae; genus Anoxypelagibacter. Next base: position 94,859 of record CACHSH010000002.1, read on the forward strand.
ATTTATAGCATGCATACGATACAGCAACTATTCCGTAGCAAAAAGCAAATAGTAGACCATCTTTTTTTCCAAATAAATACCAACCTATTTGAAAAGCTAAAATTGGAGAAAGCAATATCAATATTATTATACTCAGTCTTATATAATAGGGAAATCTCTTCATAATAAATAATACGACTTAAAGAAATTATTTGTCATATTAATTTGTCACATGTAAGATCAATCAAATGTCAAAGAAATTCAAAGCAATAGTAATAAATAATCAAAATGAAAAGTTTACACGCGAGGTTAAAGAGGTAGACACTGATATTTTGAAAGACGGCAATGTTCTGGTGAAAGTTGATTATTCAAGTTTAAATTATAAAGATGCAATGATATTAAAGGATGGCGGAAGAATTGTAAGAAAATTTCCATTTATACCAGGGATTGATTTTTCAGGATCAGTCATTGAGTCTGCTGATAATAAATTTAAAAAGGATGACAAAGTAATATTAACCGGGTTTAGAGTTGGAGAGGCATACTTTGGTGGCTTTTCTCAATACGCTAAAGTTGATTCAAATTTTTTGGTTAAAATCCCTGAAAATTTAGATACCAAAAAGTCTATGATGTTAGGTACAGCAGGTTTTACTGCATTACTTTGTTCTTTCGCTGTAAAAGCAAAAGAAGAACTTTTACTTGGTACAAAAGTAAAAGATGTTTTGGTTACTGGAGCTACTGGTGGTGTAGGTAGCATCGCAATAATGATATTATCTAAAATGGGATATGATGTTCATGCAGTCACAGGAAAAAAAGATAAAAATGAATATTTAAAGGATCTCGGGGCAAAGAACATTATTGATAGAAAAGAGTTTGAGGGTGAGAGCAAGTTGTTAGAAAAAGGTTTGTGGGATGGAGTAGTAGACACAGTTGGTGGTCAAGCACTAACAAAAATCTTTGCACAAACAAAGCCAGGCGGAATAGTAGCAGCATGCGGTAATGCAGGAGGTAATAAAATTAATACAACAGTCATGCCTTTTATTATTAGAGGTGTAAAGCTTTGGGGAATAGACTCCTCAGGCTCATCCTTAAAAAGAAGAGAATTTGTTTGGAACCAAGCTGCTAAATTAATAGATTTTTCTAAGGTACAGACATTTACAAAAGAGCTTTCATTTAACGATCTTTTGGAAACTTATCCTGAATTATTAAAAGGTGAATTTTTCGGAAGAGCTATAATAAACACAAACAAATAATAAAGATAATTAATGGATTGGGATAAATTAAAAATTTTTCACACTGTTGCTGAGGCTGGAAGCTTTACTAATGCATCCACAATTTTAAATTTGAGTCAATCAGCTATAAGTCGTCAGATTCAATCTTTAGAATTAGAACTAAAAATTCACTTATTTGAGAGACACGCCAGAGGCTTGGTTCTTACAAACAATGGAGAATATTTATATAAAACTGCGAATGAAGTTATTTCAAAACTTAAAGATGTAGAGGCCACTCTTAGTGACGAAAAAGATAAAATTAATGGAAAATTAACTGTTACGACCGTAGTTAGTTTCGGCACTACTTGGTTAACCCCAAGAATACAGGAATTTATGAGTCTTCATCCTGAAATTGAAATTGATTTAATTTTTGATGATAAAGAATTAGACCTTAGTACTAGACAATCTGACATTGGAATTTTTATGAGAAGACCAAAACAATTAAATTACATACAAAAAAAATTAATTGATCTCCACTACCATATATATGGATCCACTAAATATTTAGAAAAAAATGGACACCCCAAAAAAATTTCAGATTTAAATAAACATAAATTCATATCTTATGGAAGAGGAGCTCCTTCTCCAGTTTTTAATCCTGATTGGGCACTTAAATTAGGTTCAAAAGATAATAAAAAAAGAAAACCAGTGATGAAAGTTAATAGTGTTTATGGTTTATTATTGGCTGTTCAAAGTGGTGTAGGCTTAGCAGCTTTACCAGATTACATAACAGTTAATGTCCCTAATATCACAAAAGTACTTCCAGAAATAGAAGGGCCTTTAACAGAGGCACACTTTGTTTATCCGCAATCTTTAAAAAATGTTGGCAAAGTTAAAGCCTTTAGAAATTTTTTGTTTAGCAAAGTAAGTGAGTGGAAGTTTTAAAATTAAGTTGTTTGAGCTTTAATTTTTAGTTTTGCCCCATCCTCAATTGAAAGGTTTTTTTGATTTAATTCACCCTCGACGTCTGCAGATGATTTAATTCTTAATTTGTCTGATTTAACATTGCCCTTTAATGCTCCACCTAAACTAACGTCTTTTGCAATAATATTTCCTTTTATATTTGAACCTTCAAAGGAATTCAGCTCCTCAACATTGATGTCGCCTTCAATTTTTGCGTCAGTCATCAATTTTTCTTTTTCAACTATATTACCTTTTACAGACACATCTGATAGAAGCACTGATGTTTTTTCACTCATAGCGATAATTCTACAATTATAGGTTGATAAAATCAAATGTTTAAAATATCCATTATTTGATTAAAAAGACACTAAAATTAAAAAAATGATACCGCTTAAAGACGATAATCCAACCAGCAAAAAACCAATTGTAAGTTATAGTATAATTGCCTTCTGCGTGGTTATTTTTTTAGCTCAACTTGGTTTGAGTGAAAATGAGTTAAAAGATTTTACCTATTCATATGGATTAATACCGTCTGTACTAATGGGCATTGATCAGTTACCTAGTGATCTTTTTAAAATTTCTCCTGTTGGAACAATTTTTACATCAATGTTTATGCATGGCGGATGGATGCACTTAATTGGAAACATGCTTTATCTATGGATTTTTGCTGACAATATTGAAGACGATCTTGGAACCTTGAACTTCGTAATATTTTATTTTGTATGTGGTGTAGGAGCTGCTATGTCACAAGTTTTAGTAGATATAAATTCACAGATCCCAATGATTGGTGCAAGCGGAGCTATTGGAGGTGTACTAGGAGCATATTTAATTAATTATCCAAATGCTAAAGTTTTAGTACTAATTCCCTTTGGTTTTTTTAGTCAATTGTTAAAAATTAGAGCACTTTATGTACTTGGGTTTTGGTTTATTTTGCAATTTATAAATTCTTTTCTTTCCTCATCATCTGTAGGAGGAGTAGCATATGCCGCGCACATAGGTGGTTTTATTTCAGGTGTAATTTTGATATTATTTTTTAACAAAAAAAGTAGAAAAATAAATTATAAAAATAAAACTAAACAGAATAAAAAAGGACCTTGGGAGCAATGAATTTTATCATACCGTTTATAATACTAATTACTGTTGTTGTTTTTATACATGAATATGGACATTATTATTTTGCAAAAAGATATAAAGTAGGTGTAACAGATTTTTCTATAGGATTTGGTAAAGAAATCTTTGGTTTTAATGACAAGAGCGGTACTAGGTGGAAATTTTGTTTAATACCATTAGGCGGATATGTAAAATTTTTTGGTGACAGAAATGTCTTTAGCCAAGCTGAACAAGAGGAAATTTTAAAAAAATATAGTAAAAATGATCAGGAAAAATTATTTATTACAAAACCTTTATACCAAAGAGCATTAATAGTTTTCGGTGGCCCATTAGCAAATTTTTTATTAGCAATTTTAATCTTCTCTTCTATATATATGTTTATAGGAAAAGATTTTACACCAGCTAAAATAGATAAAGTATCTATTGATAGTCCTGCAGAAAAAGCAGGTTTGTTAAAAAATGATATTATAGTTGGCGTTAATAAAAATAAAGTTTTAAGTATAAGGGAGGTATCAACTTTTATTAATACCTCTACATCAGAAACTATAGACATTACTGTAAAAAGAAATGATAGAGAAATTACTTTTCAAACTAAACCTAGAATCATTGATTCAAAAGATGCTTTTGGCAACGCTATTAAAAAAAAAATTATTGGAATTTCGATCACGCCAGCAACAAATGATATAAATCAAAAAAAATTGGGTCCCGTTTCAGCTATATATTATTCAATCAAAGAAATTTGGTTTGTTTCAAAAACAACCCTTGGTTACGTCGGGTCTTTAATAACAGGTAATGCAGACACTTCCCAACTTGGCGGACCTATTAAGATTGCAAAAATTTCTGGTCAGGTTGCAGAATTTGGTTTATTAGCTTTTATAAGCACTATTGCTTACATATCCATTAGCCTAGGATTAATTAACCTTTTCCCTATTCCTTTATTAGACGGAGGGCATTTAATGTTTTTTCTATTTGAAAAAATCTTAGGCCGACCTTTATCACAAAAAACTCAGGAAGGTTTTTTTCGAATCGGTCTTTTTTTGCTAATTTCTTTAATGGTTTTTACTACTTTTAACGATATTAATACTTGGTAATTTTTTTTGGTTTTTTATAGGCCTTAAAAAAGGTAGTAAAATCAACATTTTTTTTATGTACAATATATAGTGTTAATATGTGTTGAAAACACTAGATTATTGTTGATTTTGTTGAATTTATATAGAAATTCAAAATATCAATAAAAAGGGGCATAAATGAACAAAAAACAACTAGTAAACAAAATTGCTTCTACTTTAAATCAAAGCAAAGCTGATGCGGAAAGGACTTTCGACACAATTACGCAGATTATATTGGATTGTTTAAAAAGTGATGAACCCGTAAAAATCGCTGGTTTTGGCACATATAAAGTAGCAAAAAGAAAGGCCAGAATAGGAAGAAACCCTAGAACTGGCGAGCAAATTCAAATTAGCGCTTCACAGAAGGTTAAATTCCTTCCAGCGAAAAGTTTGAAAGATATGTTCAATAAGTAAAAGAATTTAAACAATCCCTGAAATAGCTGTTTCCAGGGATTGTTTGAAATAGCCGCACCCCTTGCAAAAACTGCATAACTAATTTCCTTACTTAACTTAGCTCATTTTCTCTAAATGAATTAAGAATTTATACTTCAAAGGAGGAAGTATGAAAAAAATACTTGGTTATTTTTTTGCAGGTACAGCACTTTATTTCAGCTTTGCTGGTTTAGGGTACGCAAATACGACTGTATCAGCAGAAGTACAATACATATTTAATACAATATTATTTTTAATGTCAGGTTTTCTGGTCATGTGGATGGCAGCAGGTTTTGCCATGCTCGAATCGGGGTTGGTAACATCTAAAAGTGTATCAGCAATCTGTGCAAAAAATATAGGTTTATATTCAATTGCTGGAATAATGTTCTGGTTAGTTGGATACAATTTAGCATACGGTATACCGGAAGGTGGATGGATAGGTTCATTCTCTTCTTGGAGTGACGCATCATCATTGGAAACAGGTTATTCTGATGGATCAGATTGGTTCTTCCAAATGGTATTCTGTGCAACAACAATGTCAATCGTATCAGGAACATTGGCTGAAAGAATAAAAATTTGGCCATTCTTCTTATTTGCAGCTATTTTAACTGGATTTATTTATCCAATTGAAATGGGATGGCAGTGGGGCGGTGGTTGGTTATCAGCTGCTGGTTTTTCTGATTTTGCAGGTTCAACATTAGTACATGCTGCTGGAGGAGCTGCTGCTCTTGCTGGTGCAATTGTACTTGGTGCGAGATCTGGAAGATTTACTTCAGGAGGTGGCGTAAAAGCTATGGCACCTTTTGCGGCTTCTTCAATTCCATTAGCAACACTTGGAGTATTTATACTTTGGTTAGGTTGGTTTGGATTCAACGGTGGCTCACAATTAGCTGCCGGAACACTAGAAGACGTTAGCTCTGTTGCAACAATATATATTAATACAAACTTAGCTGCAGGTGGTGGTGTATTAGCCGCTGCTACAGTATCTAGACTTGCCGGCGGTAAAACTGACGTAGTCATGATGCTTAATGGTGCGATAGCTGGTTTAGTTGGTATAACAGCGGAACCTTTAGCACCAAGCCCACTTGCTGCAATCGTGATTGGAGCAATAGCTGGTGTATTAATGTACTACTCAACAAAATTATTATACAAAATGAAAATAGATGATGTTGTTGGTGCTATTCCTGCACACTTAGTTGCTGGAGTATGGGGTACATTAGCAGTTCCATTTACAAATACGGAAGTAGGTTTTGGTTCACAATTCCTAGGAACGATTTCAGTAGTAGTTTTCGTTTTCGTAGTGTCATACATCGTATGGTCAATTATGAAAATGACTATTGGAATAAGAATCAGTAAAGAAGCTGAAAGGCTTGGAACTGATAAGTCCGAGGTTGGTGTAATCGCTTACGGAATAAGAGATTAAATAACTCTCCCTCCCTTTCGATACAGGAGATAAATTAAGGCCCGGATTAAGTCCGGGCCTTATAAAAAATTACCTTCCCTAAAGTTTAGGTAATATAGAGGCCCGAGAAATCGGGCCTTTTTATTTTGAGTTTATAAAATTGAGAACTTCTTTTGCGTGATCTTTGACCCTAACATTAGACCATATTTTAACTATCTTACCCTCATTAACAAGGATGGTTGACCTTATAGTACCCATAAATTTTTTACCCATAAAAGATTTGGCCCCCCATACACCATATTTTTTTTGAACTTGTTTTTTGTCATCTGATAGCAATTGAAAAGGAACTTTATATTTTTTTTTAAATTTTAAATGACTTTCCATATCATCTTTAGATATACCAACTACTTCATATTTAGCTGATTTAAATTTACTATAAAGTTTAGAAAAGTCCTTAGTTTCCAAGGTACATCCAGGAGTATTATCCTTAGGGTAAAAGTACATAACCACACCGCTTTTTATGCCAGATAATTTAAATATTTTATTAGAGGTAGATGCTAATTTAAAATCTGGTGCTTTTTTATTAATTTGAATTTTCATCCCACAGCCTTTTCCAATCTACATTTGGAGACAAGCCATAAATTGAATTTATATTTGTAAAGTGAACAGCTAAAGATGGTATTGGAGATATGCATAATTCGTTTCTATAAATATTATGCAAGGGTTTTTCAAAAGGATAGTGTTCAAATTTACACATGCTTGTCATCTGATCCCAATATTTCAAAATTATTTCCCTGCTAGTTAAAAATGTACATAAAGATTGATCTATTTGACGCCAATGTTTTTTTTCACCTAAAAAAATTCTAGTATTTTCATTTTGATTATAAAGATATGGATAATCAGTTGGACAAATAATCAATTCTTTTTTGGTGAGTGATGCAATTTTTTCGTATGTATAGAGCATTTCTATTAAACTATCTTTTTCATGAATATAATCGTCTTCCACAAAATAAGTAAGATCATCAGATTTCTCCTTTGAAAGTATTAGTGATTGATGAATGTTTGACATGTTAGATTTTTGATTATCTGTTACCTGATTATTTTCTTCATTTGTATTTTTTATTTGATTAGAAAATTCTTTTAATTTTAAAGCTAAAATCTCAAAATGTAAATTCGATTTCCCTAATATTATTTTTAGATCATTAATTTGTTTTTTTGACGAATTGTGATCAATTACATAAATTTTGAATTTAACTTTATTAAAAATACCACTGGCGTGAACAACACTTTTAATTAATGATATTAAAGTTTTTTTGGTGTAATCCTCTTTTTCCTTTTCAAATATTCTTCTTTTAGATTGAGTTAACATATTAACCGACATACAGGTTCGCAAAATAATATTTAAAGATTTCACAGGTCTTACAATATCGATTTTACCCATTGGAAGAGTTATTGATTTTTTACCCGGTAAACTTAAATTCTCATTAATAGATTTATTAGACGTTGGTATTGAAAAATTACTTTGGTCTATTA
>CACHSH010000003.1 GCA_902582475.1 uncultured Pelagibacteraceae bacterium
CTGAACAGCTGTTGAACCTACATCTTTTTTGTTTATAGCGAGAGATTTAATTATATCCTTTTTTAACTTCATTTATTTACTATTTTCTTTTATTAACTTTTCAATTCTTTCAGCATAATCAAATGACTCGTCTCCAACAAAATGAAGCTTGGGAAGAAACTTGATGTCTAATTTCTTAGATAAGGCTTTTCTAACAAGATGAGAAAATTCCGTCAAGATATTTACTGTTTTTTCTGTCTCTTTGCCCCCTAATGGAATAACATAGGCTCTTGCTGATTTTAAGTCTGAGCTCATTCTGACCTCTGTTACAGTGACTAATTTTGTGTTTAATGAGGGTATTTTCGCTTCATTTCTAAGAAAAATTTGCCCCAAACTTTGTTTAACAAGCTCACCAACTCTTAAATGTCTATGATTTGAGTTAAGAGTATTAGATTTCCTATTCATGATTTTAACTCTCTTTGTATTATATCAACTTTATATGCTTCTATCTTATCTTTAACTTTAAAATCTGCGTAGTTTTTAAAAGATATACCGCATTCAAGTCCATTTTTAACTTCTTTAACAGCATTTTTTTCCCTAAAAATGCTAGCTATATTCCCTTCATGAATTACGGCTCCATCACGAATAATCCTTGCTTTAGAGGTGCTTGTAATTTCTCCATCAATAACTTTAGAACCTGCTACTTTTCCAGATTTAGAAAGTTTGAAAATTTGTAAAACTTCGGCAGTTCCCTGGATTGTTTCTTTTTTCTCTGGTTCTAACAATCCTGAAAGTGATTTTTCAACAAATTCTATTGCTTTATAAATTATATTAAAAAATTCTATTCTGATTTTTTGTTGTTCTGCAGAATTTTTTGCTTCTCGATTTGGCTTCATATTAAATCCAATGATAATAGCATTAGAGGCCTTAGCTAAGGATACATCTGTTTCGTTTATCATTCCAATATCTGATAGAATTATTTTAGGCTTAACTTCTGAGTGTTCAATCTTGTTAATAGCATTCTTAAGAGCTTCGCTTGATCCTTGCACATCAGATTTTAAAATTATATTTAATTCTTTTTTAGTGCTCTGATTATCAAAAATTTTTGTCTTATCTTGTGAGACTAATAAACTTTTTTCCTTACTTCCTGTTTTTCTAAAAGCATTAATTTTTTTAGCTTCTTCTTCAGAGTCAACTACAGAAAATTCATCACCTGCATTGGCTGATTCGTTCATACCTAATATTTCAACTGGAAATGATGGGTTAGCCTCATCAACATTCTTTCCATTGAAATCTATCATTGCACGTATTTTTCCCCAAGTATTTCCACAAACAAAATAATTTCCTTTTTCTAATTTACCCTTCATAATTAAAATTGTGGATACTGGCCCTTTACCCTTATCTATTTTTGCCTCTAAAACTATTCCTGTTGCGTTACCGTCTTTCGGCGCCTTTAGATCTAAGATTTCAGATTGCAGAAGAATACTTTCTTTTAGTTTGTCTAGATTTTTTTTATTTTTTGCTGAGACCTCTACAAATAATGTTTCTCCACCCAAGCTTTCCGCTACCAACTCATACCTCATTAGTTCATCTTTAATTTTTCCTATTTGAGAGTTAGGTAAATCAGATTTATTTATAGCAACTATTATTGGTACTTTTGCAGCCTTTGCGTGCTGGATTGCTTCGACTGTCTGTGGTTTAACACCGTCGTCGGCTGCTATTACTAAAATGACTATATCAGTTACTTTTGACCCTCTTGCTCTCATCTCTGTAAATGCAGCATGACCAGGCGTATCTATGAATGTAATTAATTTTTTATCATCACTGAAGACTTGATACGCTCCTATGTGTTGTGTAATCCCTCCATGTTCCCCTGATACTACATTCGTGCTTCTCAATGCATCTAATAATGAAGTTTTACCATGATCTACATGACCCATTATTGTGACAATTGGAGGTCTTGGATGTAAATTTGACTCATCAAGATTTTCTTTTTTCTCCAAATTCTCTGATGGAGCTTGTTCTATTACTGGGGTATGCCCAAACTCTTTAACAATGTACTCTGCTGTGTCTTTATCAATAGTGTGATTGATTGTAGCTTTCACTCCCATATTTAAAAGAAACTTAATTATATTAGATGATTGTTCTGCCATCCTATTAGATAGTTCTTGTATAGTAATTTGTTTTGGAATTTTTACATCTCTTATGACTTTTTTAAATTCTTTCTTTGGGTCCTCACCTATTTTTAAATTTTTCTTCTCCTTTAATCTGGCCCTTTTAACTGAAGCCAAACTTCTTTGTTTTATCTCAAATTCCTCAACATCCATTGCTCTAGATAGAGTCAATTTATTTTCTCTTCTAAAACCAAAATTATTATTTTTATCAAAATTTTTCTCTTTATTTTTTTCTGGCTTTTTAGAGTCAGGTTGAATAAATCTTTTTGTGGCCTGCTGCTCAGCGTATTTTCTTGCAAAATTCTTTTTTGTGCTTGGTTTACTGATTGATTGATTCAAAAAACTTTTATTTCTGGATGGTGGTCTAATATTTTTCTTTTTTTCAGGAATGAAAGCTTTTTTTGTACCACTACGGAAAGATGTTTGATCTAACTTTTTCTTATCAAAAGAGGTAGAAATTGTAAGTGTTCTTTTTTTTTTATTTTTTTCCATGCTAATTCTCAAATACAATCTTTCTTGCATCCATTATCAGATTGTTTGCTTCTTCTCTTGTCAAAGCAAAATCTTCTAAATAGCCATTTATCTTTATACGTTTGCCTTTAATTTCATCCATACCGCCAATTAACTCATCTGATGACAATTCTGCAAAATCTTTTAATTTTTTTATGTTTTGCTCACCTAAGACAACTAACATTCCTTGGGTTATTCCTTTTAAATTAATAAGAGAGTCCTCTACTCCCAATTCTTTTAATTTTTTTGATATTTCAATTTTTTCCTTATCTAAATATTCTTTTGCTCTTGAAATTAGTTCACCAGCTGTAGAGTCTTCTATCCCCTCGATTTTAGAAATATCTTCTACTTTTGACTGTGCAATTTCTTCAATACTTTGAATATTCTCAGAAACTAAAAGTTGACCCAAAGTTTCATCTACTTCTAAATTTTTAATGAAATTCTGGCTTCTTTCTTTAAATTCAGCCTGTCTTCTCTCTGAGTCTTCCTTGTCTGTTAAAATATCTATTTCATAATTAATTAATTTAGAAGCAAGCCTAACATTCTGCCCTCTTCTTCCGATTGCTTTACTTAAATTTTCTTCTGTTAAAATGACATCAATCCTTTTATTTTGTTCGTCTATCAAAACTTTTTGTATTTCTGCAGGAGATAAAGACTCAGCAACAAGAGTTGGTAAATCTTCTGTCCATTTAATAATATCAATTTTTTCTCCATGTAACTCATTTACAATCGTTTGAACTCTGCTTCCTCTCATACCTACGCAAGCTCCGACTGGATCAAGTGATGAGTCTTTTGAGTGAACGCAAATCTTTGCTCTACTTCCTGGGTCTCTTGAAACAGTCTTAATTTCAATTACACCTTCGTAAATTTCTGGAACCTCTTGAAAAAATAATCTTGCTAAAAATTGGGGGTGTGCACGAGAAAGAAATATTTGATGCCCTTTATTGTCTCTTTTAACTTCATAACAATATGCTTTTACTCTATCACCGTTTTTTAAAATTTCTCTTTGGATTAATTCTTCTTTTCTAATTATTCCCTCAGCTCTGCCTAAGTCTACAATCACATTTCCATATTCTAATCGTTTTATTATACCGCTTAAAATGTGTCCCTGTTTTTCAATAAAATCATTATATTGTCTAGTTTTTTCTGCCTCTTTAACTCTTTGTGATATAACTTGTTTTGCACTTTGAGCTGCTATTCTTCCGAAATCAACTTGTGGCAATTCTTCATATATTTTGTCACCAATTTTTAAGTCAGCGTTTTTTTATCTAATAATATTGCTTCTTTTAAAGATATCTCTTTTGCTGGATCTTCTACTTTCTCCACTAACTGAAGTACTTTTTGAATTTTAATACTTCCTTTTTCTCTATCAATTTTAGCCTCAATTTCATTATCAAATCCAAATTTACTATATGCAGCTTTTTGAATAGCTGACTCCATAGAACTCAATATAAGTTCTTTATCTATTGATTTTTCGTTCGCAACAGAATCGACTATCCTTAGTAGTTCTTGCTTATCTAAACCTCTATTTAACATATTGTTTAAACCTAAAAAAAAATGGGCAAAAGCCCATTTTGATCTTCCGATTAATTTAATTATTATTTAATTTAAAATTAGTATTTTTTCAAGAACTACTTTTTAAAAACAGCTGTTTTGTCGATTTTTTCCCAAGAAAAAGAGCCATCTGGTCCAGGTTTTCTTCCAAAATGACCATAGGCAGCTGTACACTCATAAATAGGTTTGTTTAGGGACAACATTTCTCTTATGCCTCTAGGGCTTAAATCAAAATTATCTTTTATTAGATTTTCAACTTTTTTTGATTTTTCTTCATCGCCATCAAAAAGATTCACATATATAGATAGAGGCTTTGAAATACCAATCGCATATGCTAGTTGGATTAAACATTTATCTGCAATATTTGATGCTACTACGTTTTTTGCAACATATCTTGCTGCATAAGCCGCTGATCTATCTACCTTACTTGGATCTTTTCCAGAAAAAGCTCCTCCACCATGTGGAGCAGCACCGCCATAAGTATCTACTATGATTTTTCTACCAGTTAGACCACTATCTCCATCTGGACCACCGATTATAAATTGGCCTGTTGGATTAACATAAAACTCCTCCTCTTTTAAACCTGATAATAGTTTTTTTGGAATTGATTTTTCCAAATAAACTCTGACGATTTCTTTTACTTGAGATTGGTCAACTTTGGATGAGTGTTGAGTTGAAATTACAACTGATTTAACTTTTACTGGTTTTCCATTCTCATAAAGCATTGTAACCTGACTTTTTGAATCTGGTTCTAAGTTTTTAGCAATTCCTTTTTTTCTATCTAAAGCCATTAATTCTAAAATTTTATGTGAGTAATAGATTGGTGCTGGCATTAAAACATCTGTTTCATTGCAAGCATAACCAAACATTATACCTTGGTCTCCGGCACCTTCATCTTTATTACCTTTTGAGTCAACGCCCATTGCTATATCGGAAGATTGTGAATGAAGATACACATCTATATCACAGTTTTTCCAGTGGAAACCTTTTTGCTCATATCCAATATCTTTGATGCAGTCGCGAACTTTTTTTATTAAATTATCTTTTTTTACTTCAGGGCCTCTCACTTCACCGGCTAAAACTACTTTATTAGTAGTTGTTAAAGTTTCGCATGCTACTCTTGAAAAAGGATCTTTTGAAAGGTAAGTGTCGACAACCATATCGGAGATACGATCACACACCTTATCAGGATGGCCCTCGGAAACTGATTCACTAGTAAATAAATAATCTTTTGATATCATTAAAGTTTAAACTTTCGTAATACAAAAAAAGTAACAACATATGTAATTAAAAGTAAAGAAAATATCAAACTTTTTTTAGTTGTATTATTTTTAGATTTTAAAATTGGTAAATCTAACTCAATATTGCCAAACTCGGTGGGATTTAAACTTTTGATAACTTTTCCATAAGGACTAATAAAAGCACTAACTCCCTTATTTGCAGCTCTTATCACATAGGTTTGTGACTCAATTGATCTAAAAACTGCTTTTGCAAAATGCTGTTGTGGCCCGATACTATTTCCAAACCAAGCGTCTTCTGAAATGTTTATAATAAAATTAAATTTATTTTTATTTTTTTCTATCAGATCAGGAAAAATAATCTCATAACAAATTAGCGATAGAAGATTTATATTTTGATTTTCAAATTCTATTGAAATAATAGAATTTTCTTTACCGCTAGAAAAAGAGGAATAACCAGGTGTGATTTTTTTGAGTCCCACCTTATTTAAAATTTTCTCAAATGGCAAAAACTCTCCAAAAGGAACTAGTTTTTGTTTATCATATTGATTAATAATTTTTAAATCCCTGTCTACTATAATTAGGCTGTTATAGTAATTTTCATTACCATTATAAATTTTCTTTGTATTTGCACCTAGTAAAATTAGATGGTTTTCAGAAAAATTTTCTCTAAATAATTTTTTAATTTCCTCTATTTTATTAAAATCTTCATTTAAAATAACACCCTCGGGCCAAACGAAAATAGTTTTTTCATTCTTGATAGGTTCACTCAGCTTAATTAATTTTGAAATTACAAGCCTCTGGTCCTTAAATTCTGAAAGACTTATGCCTGCAGAAACAATTTTAAAATTTATTTTTTTCTCTGAGTAGTCTTTTGATTGTGAATTTATTTTATACGAACCATAAAAATAATTAGAAAATATCAATATTACAAAAATGCTAATGAAAAAATATTTTGATTTTTCTTTAATAAATAAAACAGCAGGTATAAAGAATGATGTTATAAGTAAAAGATTAAAGGAAAAGATTCCTATAAGAGATAATATCTGTAAACTCTCCTGCGACCAGGAAAAACTATAAGCCCAAATATTCCATGGAAATCCTGTTAATACAATACTTCTTAAAAAATCAAATATAGCTAATAATAAACTAAATAAAATTATTGATGAAATTTTTAAATCGATAAAGTATCCAACAAAAATAATGGGCAAAGAAAAAAATAATGATAAAAATAATGGAATAAATATTAAAGCAAATGGGATTAAAATTTTAAATGAATTATCAAAAGTTAAAGAATAAACAATCCAATAAAATCCAAAAAGAAAAAAACCAAAACCATAAGATGTTCCAAGCAAGAACAGATTTTTTAAAAAAGGTTTTTTTCTATAAGAACTTTGAGTTTTTTTTTTTACATAGAAAATTAAGTAAAATAGCAAAGAAACTGATACTGCATTAAAGAAAAAAAGATTAAATGGCTTGAAGCCCAATACAGTTAAGCCACCTAAAATAAATGGAAAAACAAATAAAATAAAATATCTTTTGTTAAAAAAATTCAACATTTAATTTGTTTTAATATTTTATTTTCCATTTTTTTCATTTGGTAAAAATCCTTATTTTTAAAATGTTTATATCCCAATAAGTGTAAAAAACCATGTACCCATAATTTATTAAATTCTTTTTTGAAATCACTTTTTGTTTTATTAATTTCATAAAAATTTAAAACTATATCACCGAGATAGATACTTTCATTTTTTTTTAATTTATTCTTTGTTTGCTCTGGAGAATGATTAGGGAATGAGAGAACATCAGTTATTTTATTTTTTTTTCTGAATTTATTATTCAGAAATTTTATTTCTTTACTGCCAGTAAGTAGTACTGAAAGATTAATTTTTTTTGCTTTAATAAACCCTTTTTTAAAATTTATTAATTTTGCTTTTTTATTTAAATATTCAACTGGGTTAGAAACATGTCTTTTCCAATTTTTGTCTTTAATAAAAACATCAATTTTGATCATCAATATTTTTTTGATATGCTTGTATAATTTTTGAAACAAGAGGGTGTCTTACTACATCTTTATGGTCGAATTCGATTACCTTTATTTCTTTTATGTTGTCTAATATTTTCTTAGATTTCACCAGTCCGGAATGATTTTTATTAATCAAATCAATTTGCGATGGATCTCCATTTACAACTAATTTTGAATTTTCCCCAATTCTAGTCAGAAACATTTTAATCTGGGTAAGAGTAGCGTTCTGAGCCTCGTCAAGTATAGCAAAAGAGTTTTTCAATGTTCTGCCTCTCATAAAAGCTAATGGAGCAATTTCAATTGCTCCTGTTTCTATTTTTCTTTGAATTTTTTCGTATCCAAATAGGTCATACAACGCATCGTATAAAGGTCTTAGATAAGGATCTACTTTTTCTTTCATATCTCCTGGAAGAAACCCTAACTTTTCACCAGCTTCTACTGCGGGTCTAGATAATATTACTCTTTCAATTTTTTTTTCCAACAAAAGAGTTACCGCTACTGAAACTGCTAGATAACTTTTTCCTGTTCCGGCTGGTCCTAATGACATAATAATGCTCTCGTTTTGTAAAGCCTTTAAATAGTCAGATTGTTTTTTTGATCTTGGAATTATTGATCTTCTTGGTGTTTTGATAACTTGATCTATAGATCTAATATTATTTTTATTTTTATTTTCCAAATCAGATACCTCATGTTTAATAGAATAAACTATATCATTATTTTCAACAGAATTGGTAACAAGAAATTTATTAACTAAAAACATTAAGGAATTTGAAACACTTAATACAGAATTCTCAGTTCCCTTTACTGTTATTGAATTGCCTCTAAAAAAAAGCTTGGTATTTGTTAGCTTTTCGATTTGATCGAGATTTTTATTAAATTCACCAACAATAGCCATCAAAACATTATTATTAAATATTTTTATATTTGCTGTTTCGTTATCAATTTTTTTAATAGAAATTTCCTTGTTAAGATTTTTTGCTTCTAGCATTAGGCAGCTACTTCCTTTTCTATATTTTCTTTGCTACCAAATAAAGTATTTCTATTGTAACTGTTAATTTTAACATTGATAATTTTACCTAAATCTTGATCATCAGCTTTACTTATTATCACAGGGGTAGAGTTTTCAATTCTACCGAAGTAGTTTTTTTTATTTTTTGCTTTATTTTCAATCAAAACTTCCTTTGTTTTCCCGACTTGATTTTTATTTTCTTTTATTTGAATATCCTCTAATAAATTTTGAAGTATCAATAATCTTTCTTTTTGTATTTTCTTTTCAACGCCTTCAAGATTGGACGAAGGTGTTCCTGGTCTTGAATTATAAATGAATGAATATGAATTAATAAAATTTACTTCTTTAACTAAATTAATAGTATCATTAAAATCTTTTTCTATTTCTCCTGGATAACCTACAATGAAATCACTAGAAAATTTTATATCAGGTCTTACTTTGATTAAGTTTTTTATTGTAGAAATATATTCTTCTCTAGTATGCTTTCGGTTCATATTTTTCAAAATTTTATTTGAGCCACTTTGAACTGGTAAATGTATAAAAGGAACTAATTTTGTAGTTTTTTTGTAACAATTAATCAAATCTGTTGTCATATCTTTTGGATGGGATGTTGTATAGCGAATTCTTTTTAATTTTTGCAAGCTCTCTAATTCCATAATTAAATTTGAAAGATTATATTTTAAACCTTTGTCATTATAAGAGTAAGCATTAACATTTTGACCTAATAGAGTAATTTCTTTTACTCCATTAAAAACAATTTGCTTTGCCTCATTTATTATTTCCGTTGGTGATCTTGAAAATTCAGGACCTCTGGTATAAGGAACCACACAAAAATTACAGAATTTATCACATCCCTCTTGAATAGTAATAAATGATGATATTTTTGAATCTGAATTTAAAACTGCATTTAACTTATCAAATTTTTCAATAACATCAAAATTAGTAAAATTTAACTTTTCTTTTCTTTTTTCAAATTCCAACAAAATTTTTGGAAGACCTTGGTATGATTGTGGTCCTATTACAGCATCTATATAAGGTTCTCTTTCTAGCATTTCACTGTTTTCTGCTTGTGCAACACAGCCCGCCACTAACACTATAGGTTTCTTCCTATTTTTATAATTTTTTTTTAAGCGACCGATGTCATGATAAACTTTTTCTGTTGCCTTTTCCCTTATGTGACATGTATTTAAAATATAACAATCTATATCATTAAAATTATCAGTTTTTAAATATCCAGCTTCTTTTGCTAAACCTGCAATACGATTGCTGTCGTATTCGTTCATCTGGCATCCAAAAGTTTTAATGAAAATTTTTTTATACAAGTTATTAATTTTTTTTAATTTTTTGTGCGTATAACTCTAACTTATGGTCTACTAATTTATATCCTAACTTTTCTGCAACTTTTTTTTGCAATTCTTCAATTTCTTTATCAACAAATTCAACTATTTCTCCAGTCTTAACATCGATCAAATGATCGTGATGCTCCTCTGTTAATGGCTCATATCTGGATTTACCTTCTTTAAAATCATGTCTTTCAATTATTCCAGCTTCCTCAAAAAGTTTAACAGTTCTGTAAACTGTTGCTATACTAATATTCTTATCAAGTAGGTTCACTCTTTTATGAAGTTCATCAACATCTGGGTGATCTTTAGATCCATATGTTGATTTAGACTCAGACATAACTTTTGCAATCAAACGTCTTTGGTCTGTTAACCTCACACCTCTTGATTTACATTTTTCTTCTATTTTACTCATTAAGATTGGTAATTTAGCTTAAATATACTGGTTTAATCAAATTGTTTTCTATTAAATTTTTCTTAATTAATAACTCAATATTTTTATAGTTAAAATCAATTAAATCGGTGTCTTTATAACCATATAATTTAGCTCCTTTTGATATTTTGATACCTTTAGCCACGGCAAGCGATATCCTTATTCCAGAAAAGCTACCTGGTCCAATATTTACAATAATAGAAAAAGTTTTATCAACATTAGCTTTTTTTTGTTTTACAAAGTCAAATATATTGTTCACAAGTGATTCATTTTTTCCTATATTAGTTTGAAGTTTTTTAAGAAAAAAATTATTATTAACCCTTAAACCAATTGAGTTATTTTTGCCTGTGAAATTAATTATTAAAAAATCTTTTATCATTACCCTATTTATAGTTTCTTTATTGACTCTAAACAATTCTTATTCTGAAGAAAAAAGTATTGATGACTATGGAATTCTTTCAATAATGTATCATCGTTTTGAAGAAAACAAGTATCCATCAACCAATATAAAATTAGAGGATTTTAAATCTCATATTAATCTAATATCAGAAAAAAAATATACTTTTATTTCTCATAGTCAATTTGAAAAATTCATTAAAGAAAAAAATTTAGAAAAAAAAATTCTTTTAACTATAGATGACGGATTTTTGTCTTTTTATGAAAATGCATGGCCAATTTTAAAAGAAAAAAAAATACCTTTTATAATATTTATAAATACTGAAACGATTGGTTCAAGTGGATATATGGACTGGTCCCAAATTAAAGAAATATCTCAATTTAATTTTGTTCATATTGGAAACCACAGTCATTCTCATGGGTATTTGGCAGATAAAAGCGACAAAGAAATAGAAAAAGATTTAAAAACATCTATTAATATATTTAAAGATAAGTTGAACCATCAAACTAAATTTTTTGCATACCCATTTGGTGAATACAAAACATCGTATATTGAAATTGTTAAAAAATTGGGATTTGAGTATGGTTTTGGACAACATTCTGGTGTTATGGACAAATCAAAAAATAAATTTGAATTACCAAGATTTCCAATAAATGAAAAATATGGACAAGAAAAAAGATTTAAAACAATATTAAATACAATACCTTTTCCTTATTCAAGAATTGAACCAGAAGAAAAATATTTAAATCCAAAAAATAATCCTCCAAATGTAAGGGTTAGCTTTTTTGAGGATGGTCCCGATTATAAAAAAATAACATGTTATTCTAATGAAGAAAACAAGTGGAGAAAATCAAAAATCAAATTTACTGATAGAAATAAATTAGATATTGTTTTGGATGGAAAATTTACAACTGAACGAGGCAGAATCAATTGTTCTCTTAGAGAAAATTCTGGAGAATGGCGATGGCTCGGGATACAGTTCGTGATCTCTAATCTATAAATTATAATGTTAGACTTGAACCAGGACTTGAATTCATCAAAACAGCATTGTCAAAATCTGTAAGTCCATTTTGGTCAATAATTTTTTTTAATATTCTTGTGTATTCTGATCCAGTTGCAGCATAATTATGGAGATACTTTACAAGCTCTGAACCAGAGATTTTTTTATTCTTACTTCTAAGTTCTGCTCTTTTTTCTCTAAATTCTCGGTACCCTTTGTGGGTATTCAAATTATTTTTATAAGCCTGAACTGATGAACGTAAAATAGGAAATTTTAAAATTTTATGACCTTTGTTTTTTTCTCTGTTTAAAGGTGCAATACCTTTTTCGCCCCATGTCCACTGACCAAACATAGCGTTGCCCTCTAAAGCAAATCTTGATGTTCCCCAACCACTTTCTTTTGCCGCTTGAGCTATAGCTATTGATACAGGAATAATATCCATTCTAATTTTAAGTTCTGTAACATCCTCATTTTTAATTCCATAATCCTCTAATCTTCTTTTTAACCAAACTTTTTCACCTCTAGTATTGTTTTGTTTTCCTAAAATTTTGAAAAGTTTTTTTCTATTTTCTAAAATTTTACTGTTTTCATCTAATATAAGGGGCATAACAATTTTTATAAAAGTATCTTTTTTTCTTTGGGTACTTTTAATTTTTTTTAAATCCTTAGGTAATCTTGATAAATAAATAGGTTTAACAAGTGCTCCTGATCTGATGTTGCTTAAATCATACTTTAAATCTTCAAATAAATTTAATGTAATCTTTGTATCTAAACTTATATCCTCTTCTTTTGAGTCAAATTTCTGTTTTTTTTTCAAATCTTTAGTAGATTTTTTCTTAACTCCAAAATTGGATTTATATTCTTTTGCGACGTGAGTGAATTTTATTTCATCTGTAACTAACTTAATATAGGGCCTAACTCCCATTAAGCTGGTTATAAAAGCTAATAAAGCTATTGTTAGTACTATATTTGTTAAAACCTGCTCTTTAAATCTTATCTCAGCAATTTTTTTTTTATTATAGCTATGAGCGGGTAATGGTATTTTATTTTTTAGTAAAATTAGTTCGATTTGAGAAGTAGTTAAATTTTTTTTTGATCTAAGATAAGATTTAACCTCATGTATCTTATAAAGTTTTGATAATTCTATAAGCTGATCTCGATATGGAACATCTTTCTTCATCAAACTAACTTGCCTCTACAGACTTAACCTCTTTGACATAATGACAAAGTAGATTTTGTACTCCTTGTTTAAGTGTCATTACAGAACTAGGACAACCCGAGCAGCTGCCTTTAAGTTTAACTTTTACAACACCATCATTAAAAGAAACGAACTGTATATCACCACCATCTTTTGCAACAGCTGGTCTAACTTTACTCTGTAGAACATCGTTAATTTTTTGTACTATCTCATCACCCTCTTCGATTTCCTTTTCTGCTTTTTTATCTTGTGATTTGAGAATTATAGGTTTTTTATTTTTTTCAAGATAATCATTTATATAAGAGATAATTGATGGCTTGAGAGAATCCCAGCTAGTTTCTTCGTTTTTCTTAACACTTAAAAAGTTTTGAGAAATCAATATAAGTTCAACACCTTCAAAATTTAGTAGTTGCTTTATAAAATCATTTTTAATTTTACTTATGTCTTTTTTTTGAAATTCTTGTGTACCTTGTTCTGAAAGTTGTTTTTCCGACAAAAATTTAAGAGCATTTGGATTAGGTGTATTTTCTATTTGAATCATATTTAAATTTAACACACTTTTTGATTTTTAATACGAAATAAATCCTACAATTTCCTTAATTTTATCCATGTTTTTTTTAGCAATAATTTTAGCTCTATTAGTGCCATCTTTTAAAATATTTTGTAGATATTGATTATCATTCTTCAATTCTTTAATCTTTTTTCCGATAGGACAAATAGTAGCCACCAACACATCTGAGAGTTCATTTTTTAATTTTGAAAAATCTTTACCCGCCATATTTTCCATAGTTTTTTCAATACTCTTGTTTGTTAATGAAGAATAAATGTTTAATAAATTGAGCGCTTCTGGTTTGTTTTTTAAATCATCTAATTTAGCAGGAATAGGTAATGAGTCAGTTTTTGCTTTCTTAATCTTTTTAATTATTTCATCCTCACTGTCTTGTAAATCAATTCTAGAGTAATCCGAGTCTTCAGACTTACTCATTTTTTTCATTCCATCTCTCAAGCTCATAACTCTTGAAATATTTTTTTGTATTAAGGGTTCTGGAATTGGAAAAAAATTAACTTTAAAATCATTATTAAATTTTTTTGCAATATCTCTGGTTAATTCCAAATGTTGTTTTTGATCATCGCCTACAGGAACATGAGTGGCCTTATAAAGTAATATGTCAGCTGCCATAAGATTAGGATAAACGTAAAGTCCAACACTTGCGTTTTCTTTATTTTTTCCTGCTTTTTCTTTAAATTGTGTCATTCTGTTCATCCATCCAACTCTAGAAATACAATTTAAAACCCACCCGAGCTCAGCATGCTCACTAACGGAAGATTGATTAAATATTATACTTTTTTTAAAATCTAATCCACAAGCTACAAACCCAGCTGTTGTTTCAAGTATATTGTTTTTTAGTTCTGATGGATCCTGAAATACTGTTATTGCGTGAAGATCGACCACACTAAATATACATGTGATTTTTTTTTCAAGGTCAACAAAGTTTTTAATAGCACCAAGATAATTGCCCAAATGTAGGTTTCCAGTAGGCTGGACACCTGAAAATACTAGTGATTTAGAACTTTTGTTCATTTTAATTTATAACTTTCTAACTTTAGTATTCCTAAAAGGTTAGTAATTAAAAGATATATAGCTGCTGACAAACCTATCATAATTAACAAATAAATTAATTTAAAATTATAAGAATATTCCAACTTATCCTCAAAATATTCTAAACCAAAATAAAGAAAAAAACACATTAGAGCAGATGCTGCTAAAATTTTCAAAGAATTAATTAAAGTTCTATTTTGAAAAAATAAAAATTTATCTTTCTTAAGTAGAATAAAATATACGAAAGCAGCGAACCAAGTTGAAACTGTGGTTGCTATTGGTATGATTATAAAACCATATTCTTTAAATAACGAAACACTAATTATAATATTAATCAACATACTCATAAAAGATATATAAAATGGTGTTTTTGTATTATCTCTTGCAAAATAAAAATTGGATAAAACTTTAACTAATGCAAATGCAGGTACGCCTACAGCAAAAAAAGTTAATGCCATGGAAGTATTTAAAACATCCTCTTTATTGAAAGATCCGTAGCCAAACAAACCGCTCACTATATGCTCGGATGCTATTAGCAAACCAAAAGACGCAGGTAAAGATAGTGCTAAAGATAGTTCTAAAGATTTATTTTGTATGAGATTTACAGAATTTTCTTTTCCTAATTTAATACTCTTTGATAAATTTGGCAAAACAACTGTTCCAACTGCGATACCAGCAATAGCTAAGTTGATTTGATAAATTCTATCAGCATAATATAAATAAGAAACTGCACCTGATTGAAATGATGCAATGATTGTGCCTATAAGTATATTTATCTGAGTAATTCCTGATGAAAAAATACTGGGTAATAATTTTTTGAAAAAGTTTTTTAGATTTTTTCCGTAATTGAAAAATAATTTTAAGGATGGAAAATAAAACTTTTTTGTGAAAATAATTAAAATTAGAAATTGTAAAATCCCTGAAAGCGTCACACCTATAGATAAGCTTTTTGCAATATTGAGTTTAAAATAAAAAGATAAAATTAATGACAAAATTAGTATTACATTAAGCACTATTGGTGCTGCTGCTGCTGCTGCAAATTTATTATTTGTGTTTAATATTCCAGACAAAAGGGAAGATAAACTTACAAATAATAAAAATGGAAATGTAATTCTGGTAAATTCTACGGCTAAATTTATTTTTTCTGAATTTTCATAAAAGCCTGGGGCAATTAAATAAACTACAAAAGGAGTAAAGATCTCAACAATAATTATTAAAACAATGAGAACATATAAAAGAAGGTTAAATACATCGTCGGCAAATTTTTTTCCCTTATCTTTTCCTTTGAGTCTCTGTTCAGCATAACTTGGGATGAAGGCTGCGTTAAAAGTACCCTCAGAAAACAAACGCCTGAAGGTGTTGGGAAGCCTAAAAGCGACAAAAAAAGCATCAGCATATATGGTTGTCCCAAGAAAAATAGCGATTAAAATATCTCTTAAATATCCTAAAACTCTACTTATCAGGGTATAAAAACCAAAAACCGATGTTGAAGACAGTAAATTCATAATTAAGCCAAAATTATTGGTGATTTAATATCATTTATATTACATACTCAAAATTCAATGACAAAAAAATCAAAAATTGATCATTATACCGATAAAGAAGCATTAGACTTTCATAATAAAGGAAAGTCTGGCAAAATTGAGATTGTTTCTTCAAAATCTTTAACAACAAAAAGAGATCTTTCTCTAGCATATTCACCGGGGGTAGCTGTTCCAGTTAAAGAAATTTCAAAAAATCCAGATGCCGCCTACGAATATACAAGCAAAGGAAATCTTGTGGCTGTAATAAGTAATGGCTCTGCAATTCTAGGTCTGGGAGACTTAGGGGCATTAGCATCAAAGCCAGTGATGGAAGGTAAAGCAGTTTTATTTAAAAGGTTCGCAGATATTGATGCTATAGATATTGAGATAGATAATAAAAATTCAGATGAAATAATCAAGTGTATTCAAAATATTGGAAATAGTTTTGGTGGGATTAATTTAGAAGATATCGCAGCACCAGATTGCTTCATTATTGAAAGAAAATTAAGGGATACTTTAGACATTCCCATATTTCATGATGATCAACATGGAACAGCGATAATTACATCTGCGGCATTAATTAATGCTTTAGACATTTCAGGAAAAAAAACGGATGATGTAAGAGTTGTTATTAATGGTGCTGGTGCCTCGGCTATTGCTTGTGCCAATCTTTTTAAAAGCATAGGTATTAAAACACAAAATATAGTTATGCTTGATAGAAAAGGCGTTATTTATAAAGGAAGAGATAATGTTGATCAGTTTAAATCTGCTTATGCAATCGAAACAAATTTAAGGACTCTTAAGGACGCAATTAAAGATGCAGATGTTTTTTTAGGATTATCTGCAAAAAATGTATTAACCCAAGAAATGGTAAAATCAATGGCACAAAATCCAATTATATTTGCATGCGCAAATCCTGATCCTGAAATTAAACCTGAATTGGTAGATGAGGTAAGATCAGATGCAATAGTTGCAACTGGAAGATCAGACTATCCTAACCAAGTTAATAATCTTATCGGATTTCCATATATATTCCGAGGGGCTCTTGATGTAAGAGCTAGAGAAATTAATGAAGAAATGAAAATAGCTGCTGCGAAAGCTATAGCGACGCTAGCTAGAGAAGAGGTTCCAGATGAAGTGGTAAATGCATATGGTGGGGAAAGACCTCACTATGGAAGAGAATATATTATTCCATCAACATTTGATCCTAGATTGATTAGTAGAATACCTGCTGCTGTTGCAGAGGCTGCAATGAAAAGTGGTGTAGCAAGAAAAAAAATAGCCGATCTCGATACTTACAAAGATCAATTAGCCAATAGATTGGATCCTTCGATGAGTATCATGCAAGGAATTAATGCCCAAATTAAGAAAAAACCTAAAACAGTTGTTTTTGCTGAGGGTGAAGATGAAAATATGCTTAAAGCAGCAGTTGCTTATAAAAATAGTCGTTTAGGAACACCAATTGTTATCGGTAATGAAAAAAGAGTAAAGGAACAATTAAAAGAAATTGGTTTAGATGAAAATTATAAAATTAAAATTGTTAACTCGACCGATAAGGAAAAAAGAGAGATATATACAAAAAAATTGTATTCGAAATTGCAAAGACAAGGGCTTTTAGAAAGGGACGTAGATAGGTTAATAAGAAATGATAGGATTATTTGGGGATCTTCAATGGTTGATTGTGGAGATGCAGACGCAATGGTAACAGGGAATATAAGACATTATGCTGCATCAATCGAAAGCCTAAAAAAAGTTGTAGAAGCAAGACCTGGAGAAATTTTATTTGGTTTGAATATGATTATTACATCTAAAAGAACTGTTTTTATTGCGGACACCCAGGTAAATGACTTTCCATCTGCTGAGGATTTGACCAAAATTGCAACTTCAAGTGTGAGGGTCGCTAAATTATTTGGCTTTGAACCAAAAGTAGCATTTTTATCTCATTCTACATTTGGAAAACCATTATCAAGAAATACAAAACATGTAAGAGATGCAATAGATTTATTGAAAAGTAGAAAAGTTGATTTTGATTTTGATGGAGAAATGCAGCCTGATGTGGCTTTAAATCCAAAGTATAAAGAAACTTATCCTTTTTCTAAAATAGTTGGTAATGCAAATATTCTAATAATGCCTGCACTTCATAGTGCTGCGATATCAACAAAACTTATGAGAACTATAGGTGGAGCAAAAACTATTGGTCCACTTTTAATTGGTTTGGGATTACCAATAGAAATCGCACCTTTGAGATCTTCACCAAATGACATATTAAATTTAGCGTCTGTTGCTGCTTATTCAGCCGAAATTATTGACTATAAAAATAAGAAAAGTAATTAATTTTTATTTCTGCTTAAATCCTCTACCAATATTATGCTTGGTATAACCTCTTTCACACCATATATTTCTTTTGCCTCGGATATGACTTTTTTCTTTTCATCCTTTGACATAGCAATTCCAAATATGTAAATTTTTCCATTTATTGTGTCTATATTATAATTTGTTGCCTTTGTTAGTTTATTAAAAATTAAAGCTGTTCTTAGCTGAGACGTAATTAATAAATCTTTTGTAGTATTTCTAAAATTAGCTTTTCCCTTAATTGTTACTGCACTTTGAACTGATCTGGCTCCTTTAGTTTCCCAAGCCATTTTAATAATCTTTAATTTTTCCTCAGGCTCATCAACCTTTCCCGATAAATAAATATTTCCGTCAAGAACCTTTATGCTTATATCGATAATATATTTTTTTTCTCTAAGAGCTAGTCTGCCTAATAGATTTTTTTGCATAATTGAATCGTCAATTTGCATGCCAACTGTTCTTGGATCATAAGCAACGCTTACCCCAGATCCAAAAATTCCAACTGAAGAGGTTCCAACACAAGAAGTCAGAAACATAAAAAATACAATTAATATTAAATTTTTTCTCATTTTTTTTTAATACCTAAACAAATATTATATACTTTCTTTTTAGACAAATTATTTTTTTGTGAAAATAAATTAACCACATCTTTTAAACTATATCTTTTTAAGTATTTTTTAAGTTCAATTCTTAATTTGTTTTCGTCAATAGTACTAGTTTCTTTAAATTTGTTTATTTTTTTTGATAAAACAACTGTAAGTTCTCCTTTTAAGTTTTCTTTAAAATCTTTGATATTTTCCAAATTTTCTCTGTAGAACGTCTCATGTATTTTGGTCATTTCCCTTCCAATAAAAATTTCTCTACCTTTTAAAAATTTTTTAAACAGATTAATATAAAAATTAATTTTTATTGCAGGTACAAAAAAAACAATGTTAAAATCAAAATCTTTCAAAAAATTTATTTCTTTTTCGGCAGCTTTATTTTTTTTTGGCAAAAATCCGTAAAAAAAATATTGATCATCAAAACCTGAAATACTCATAGCTGTTGTCGCTGCTGATACTCCCGGAACAGGGAAAACATTAATTTTTTTTTTAATACATTCTTTAATTAGTACAAGTCCTGGATCAGAAAAAGTTGGGGTTCCTGCATCCGAGATCATTGAAATTACCTCTCCATTTTTCAGGGACTCAGTAATTAATTTTGCTATCTTTTTTTCGTTAAATTTATGATTAGAAATTAATTTTTTGCTAATACCATAGTAATTAAGTAATTTTAAAGACCTTCTTGTATCTTCGCAAAGAATTTTATTAGAATTTTTTAATACATTTAATGCTCTTAATGTAATATCCTCTAAATTTCCTATTGGCGTTGAAACTATGTATAAACCTGGTAGAAAACTATCCATAAATTATGAAAAAAACTTTTAAGATAATTTTATCTTATTTATTGATCACTTTTAATAGTTATGTTTTTGCAGTAGAAAATAATAGTGCAAATAATCTAAAAATAGGAATTTTGGCCCCTTTCTCAGGAGAATTTAAATTTTTGGGAGAAACAATTTTGTACTCTGTGAATTTGGCAGTTCACGATATCAACGATGATTCGATTAAAATTTTTCCTAAAGACTCTGGTTCCAATAAAGATAAAATATTAAGTGCATGTAAAGAATTTCAAGAAGAAGGGGTAAAGTATATTATTGGCCCCTTGGACTCAACATTTAAAAAAGAACTTAAAAATTTTGACGATTTAATATTTTTGTCTTTATCAAATATGGACTCTGTTATCGATAAAAATGTTTTGATGATGGGAATCAATTTAGAGTCTCAATTGATAGCAATAAAAAAATTTATTCAAAAACAAAAAAAGGAAAAGACAGTAATTTTATATCCTGATAACGAAAATTCTAAAAATATAACAAGAAAAATAAAGCTTTTAGAATTTCAAAATTATAAACTATTTAAGTATAGTAGTGACTCTGAAATACTTACTGGGCAAATAGAAAAGCTGACCAATTATAAAAAAAGGAAAAGAAATCTAGAAGCAAGAGTTAAAAAATTAGAAAAATCAGATTTACCAAAAGACATAAGAGAACTGGAGCAGCTAAAACAAAAATATACTCTTGGCAAAGTTGATTTTGACTCTATCGTGATAATTGATTTTGAAAATGGATTAAAAAGTGTTCTAACGTCTCTAGCTTATACTGATGTTTCAGAAAAAGATGTTTTATTAATAACAGCTAATCAGTGGTTTGATAATGGAATTTTATCTGAAACCTCGATAAAAAATTTTTATTTTCCGTCTATAAATTTAAAAAATTTTAATAAATTTAATAAAAATTTTTCTGAAATATATGGCTACGAACCCAATCAAATTACAATAATTTCGTATGATATAGCTGGGCTCTTATATTATATTTGGAAAAATAATATTAAAGTGAACTCCGCAAATGATTTTAATATGAAAAATGAGATTAAAGGTAAAATAGGTAAATTTAAAATATCTGAAAATAAGGTTATACAAAATTTAGAAATTTATAAATTGGAAGAAAATAAATTTGTTAAAAGTAAATTTTAATTTTTTCAAATAATTTTTTATATGCAACTGCTCTATGATCTATAAGAAGTTTTTTCTTATAATCCATTTCTGCAAATGTTTCAGAATAGCCGTCTGGTATGAAAATAGGATCATATCCAAATCCATTTTTTCCTTTTTTAGAAGAAATATTTCCTTTTATGATACCTACTTCCGAAATTTTTTTTCCATCAGGCCACTGAATTGTAAGACTTGAAATAAATCGTGCCTTTCTATTATGTTCAAATTGTTTTATTTTTTTTAAAATTTCTGTCATAGCATTATCAAATCCACCAAATTCTTTAGCCCACCTCGCAGAAAATATTCCTGGTTGATTATTTAAACATTCAATTTCAATTCCCGAGTCATCAGATAGAGTTACCAGTTTTGATTTGTTACAAAAAAAATTAGCTTTTAATTCTGAATTTTCAATAAAAGTTTTTCCATCTTCTTTTGGACTATCAATATCAAGGTCTTTGGGAGAAAGTTTTTTTACATTAAGCGGTAATAAGTCGCTTATTTCTTTGAATTTTCCTTCGTTATGGGTACCAATTAGTATTTTATCAATTTTATGCATACGGGTCTGGAAATTAAATAATTAATTACTATATATAATTTATGACTAATTTAAATGACGAAGATAAAAGCAAAGTAGAGAGCAAAATTCCAAAAAAAGAAGAAAAAAAAGAGCCAAGTACTGAAGATAAACTCAAAGATACCGAGGACAAGCTTTTGAGGTCTCTTGCTGAACTAGAAAATCAAAGAAAGAGGTTTGATAAGGATATTAAAGAAGCTATAGATTTTGGCGGCTTTAATTTTGCTAAAGAAAATTTAGTTATTCTAGATAATCTTCAAAGAGCTCATATTTCAATTAAAAATGATCCCGCTTTTAAAGATAGCAAGGATTTAGGTAAATTTTTAAAAAATCTCGAAATTATTGAAAAAGATTTAGTCTCGATTTTTAAGAAAAACAAAATAGAAAAAATTGATGCAAAAAATAAAAAATTTAATCCAAATTTTCACCAAGCTATGACAGAAATTGAGGATGATAATGTCGAGGCAGGGACCATTGTCCAAGAAGTCCTTCCAGGTTACATGTTTGGAGAAAGATTGCTGAGACCTTCTTTGGTTGCAGTTTCAAAAAAAGGTATGAAAAAAGAGGGAAAAAATGAGGAAAAAGATGAAAAAAAACAATAATTCCCATCTTGTAGAAATTCAAAGAGCACCCATATATCAATTATCATGAGCAGAGTAATAGGTATAGACTTAGGCACAACAAATTCGTGTGTGTCAATAATGGAGGGAAAACAACCCAAGGTTATTGAAAACGCAGAAGGTCAAAGAACAACGCCTTCGGTAGTAGCCTTTATTGAAAAAGACGAAAAATTAGTTGGTCAACCTGCAAAGAGGCAGGCTGTGACAAATCCGAATGACACAATTTTTGCTGCTAAAAGATTAATAGGAAGAACTTTTGATGACCAGTCGGTTAAAAAAGATATTGAAAAAGTTCCATTTAAAATTATTAAGTCGGATAAAAATGATGCCTGGATCGAAGCGAAAGGTAAAAAATACTCTCCGTCTCAAATATCAGCTTTTATTCTTCAAAAGATGAAAGAAACTGCGGAAAAACATTTGGGTCAACCAGTTACCAAGGCAGTTATAACAGTGCCAGCTTATTTTAATGATGCGCAAAGGCAAGCGACAAAAGACGCTGGTAAAATTGCTGGTTTAGAAGTTTTAAGAATTATTAATGAACCTACTGCAGCTTCTTTGGCTTATGGTTTAGATAAAAAAGGAGGAAAGAAAATTGCTGTTTATGATTTAGGCGGTGGTACTTTTGACGTATCTATACTAGAAATTGGAGATGGAGTATTTGAGGTAAAATCTACAAATGGAGATACATTTTTAGGTGGTGAAGATTTTGATGACACAATAGTAGATTACTTAGTCTCAGAATTTAAAAAAGATAGTGGAATTGATTTAAAGGGTGACAAACTAGCATTACAAAGACTAAAAGAGGCTGCTGAAAAAGCAAAAATAGAATTATCATCTGCAACGCAAACTGAAATTAATCTCCCATTTATCACTGCAGATAAAACTGGGCCAAAACATATTAATTTAAAATTTACTAGAGCAAAACTTGAAGCTTTAGTTGAAAATTTAGTTGAGAGAACTTTAGAGCCTTGCAAGACTGCACTTAAGGACTCTGGTTTTTCTGCAGCTGAAATAAATGAAGTTGTTTTAGTCGGCGGAATGACAAGAATGCCGAAAATAGTTGAAACAGTTAAAAACTTTTTTGGAAAAGATCCTAATAAGAGTGTTAACCCAGATGAAGTAGTTGCAATGGGGGCTGCTATTCAGGCCGGTGTATTACAAGGAGATGTTAAAGACGTTTTGCTCTTAGATGTTACGCCTTTATCTTTAGGTATCGAAACACTTGGAGGTGTCTCTACAAAATTAATTGATAAAAATACAACTATTCCAACTAAAAAAAGTCAGGTTTTTTCAACCGCTGAAGATAACCAGCCTGCGGTATCTATAAGAGTACTTCAAGGAGAAAGAGAGATGGCTACAGATAATAAAATCTTAGGTAATTTTGAACTTGTTGGAATTGCGCCGGCTCCTAGAGGAATTCCACAAATTGAAGTAACTTTTGACATAGATGCAAACGGTATTGTTAATGTTTCTGCAAAAGATAAAGGGACAGGAAAAGAGCAAAAAATTCAAATCCAAGCATCAGGAGGGCTATCTGATGAAGAAATTAAAAATATGGTTAAAGATGCAGAAGCTAACAAAGAGTCTGATAAAAAGAAAAGAGAGTCTGTAGATGCAAGAAACCAGGCTGATACTATAATTCATTCGACTGAAAAAAATCTAAAAGAGCATGGTTCTAAAATTTCTGAGACTGAAAAAAAAGCTATAGAAACTTCTATTTCAGATCTTAGAAATGCTTTGAAAGGTACGGATGCAGAAGAAATTAAGAAAAAAACTCAATCTTTAATTCAAGCTTCTATGAAGTTAGGAGAAGCTGTTTACAAAAGCCAACAAAAACCTACTGGCAAAGCTGATAAAAATAAAAATAACAAAGATGATAAAGAAAAAGATAATGTTGTTGATGCAGAAGTAGTAGACGCAAAAGAAGACAAAGAAAAAAGAGCCTAAGACTAATTAATAGGAGCAAATCTTCTCATGGCAAAAAGAGATTATTATGAAGTCTTAGGAGTTTCAAAATCAGCCAATAAAGACGAAATAAAAAAAGCTTATAGAAAATTAGCACTCAAATATCATCCTGATAAAAATAAAGGTGATAAGAGTGCAGAAGAAAAATTTAAAGAAGGAAGTGAAGCATACCATGTTCTTTCGGATGAGAAGAGAAAAGCAAATTACGATCAATTTGGACATGCTGCTTTCCAAGGGGGTGGCCAAGGAGGCTTTGGTAATTTTGATTTTTCGTCTTCATTCTCAGATATTTTTGAAGATGTGTTCGGTGATTTTGGGTTTGCTGGTTCCGGACAATCCAGAAGAGGAAGAAGAAATAATAGGGGTAATGATTTAAGATATGATATCTCTATAGATTTAGATGACGCTTTTAAAGGCAAAGAGGAAAAGGTTAATTATACAACCTATAAAAAATGTAAAACATGCTCTGGCAGCGGTGCAAAACCAGGGTCTAAACCATCAGCATGCAATTATTGCGGAGGACAAGGTAAAATAAGATCAAGTCAAGGATTTTTTACTATACAACAAACTTGTCCAGAGTGTAGTGGGGAAGGAGAAAAAATAACTAATCCGTGTAACAATTGTACTGGAGCAGGCAAAATACAATCTAATGAATCTGTTTCGGTCAAAATTCCGAAAGGTGTTGATGATGGAACTAGAATAAGAATTGCAGGAAAAGGTGAGGCAGGAACCAAAGGTGGTTCTAATGGAGATTTATATTTATTTATATCTGTCGAACCTCATGATATTTTTAAAAGATCTGAAGAAAATTTATTTTATGAATTACCAGTTTCCTTTGCGGATGCAGCTCTAGGAGCTACTGTAGAAGTCCCATCCATTGATGGTGGAAAAACTAAAATTAAAATTCCTTCTGGAACTCAAAGTGGAAAACAGTTAAGACTAAGAGGTAAAGGTATGCCGATTTTAAAAAGAAACTTGCTTGGAGATTTATATATAAGAGTTGTAACAGAAATCCCAACTTCTTTGACTAAAAGACAAAGAGAACTTTTGGCAGAGTTTAAAAATTTAGAGGATAATAAGTCAAATCCACTAATAAAAAGTTTTTTCGATAAAGCTAAAAAGTTTTGGAAAAAATAATGAAGAAAATAAATTTATCAATTACTGGATGTCTTGGCAGAATGGGTCAGCAAATTATTAAATCATCTAGGTCTTTTAAGGACTTTAAGATTGTTTCTGTCACAGAAAGTAGAATAATAAATAAAAAAGTCTCAGGTTTTAGACCTAAATTAAATTCTGATGATGCATTTAAAAACGCAAATATTATAATTGATTTTACAGCTCCCAGAGCTACTTTGCAGGTATTGAAAATTGCATCAAAGTTAAAAAAAAGAGTAGTTATCGGAACGACAGGTTTTTCTAGAAAAGAGGAAAAATTGATTAAAAAATATTCTAAAAAAATACCTATACTTAAAGCTGGTAATATGAGTTTAGGTGTAAATTTATTAGTTTTCTTGACAGAGATAGCATCAAAGTCCCTTGGTAAGAATTTTTTAAGTAAAGTTTATGAAGTTCACCACAAGCAAAAAAAAGACCATCCTTCTGGAACAGCATTAATGCTGGGAAGAGGTATTGCGTTTGGGAAAAATAAAAATTTGAGTAAAATGATGGGTAAAAAATACTTGAACAAAAAATCTTTCCCATTTAGTAAAAAAATTAATTTTAACTCTATTAGAAGAGGTAAAATTGTAGGCGAACACGAAGTAAAATTCTCAAGTGGAAAAGAAATTGTTACATTAAATCATGAGTCCTTTGATAGGGCTCTATACTCAGAAGGTGCCTTAACAGCAGCAAAGTGGTTAGCAAATAAAAAACCAGGTTTATACTCAATGAGAAATGTTTTAAATTTTAAATGAAAATGAGAGAATGGATATCAAATGGTTTTTTTAATAAATGAGCCAAATAAAAAGAGCAAAAATAGTTTTAAGAATATTAAATAAAATTTATCCTAAGACCCCCATCCCATTAAAACACAAAAATACATTTACACTTTTGGTTTCAGTTGCATTATCAGCTCAAACAACAGATCTTAATGTAAACAACGTAACAAAAAACATTTACAAAAAATATTATAAACCTGAACATTTTGTAAGGTTAGGAAGAAAAAAAATTGAGAGACTTATTAAAAAGATTGGGCTTTTTAGAAATAAAGCTAAAAGTGTCTATTTGTTATCAAAACAACTTATAAAAAAACATGATGGTAAAGTACCAAAAAATTTTAAGGATTTAGAAGATTTACACGGAGTCGGGCATAAAACTGCTAGCGTAATTATGTCTCAAAAATTTGGAATAGCTGCCTTTCCTGTGGATACACATATTCATCGCTTAGCACAAAGATGGGGTTTAACAAATGGAAAGAATGTTGTCCAAACAGAAAAGGACCTAAAAAGATTGTTTCCGAAGAAGTCTTGGAGCAAACTTCATCTACAAATAATTTATTATGGAAGGGAATATTGTAAAGCTAGAGAATGTTATGGTGTCTCTTGTAAAATTTGTACTACTTGTTATCCTAAAAGAAAAAAACCCATAAAAACAAAAAAGGCTTAATATGAAAGTTCTTGGAATAGGAAATGCGATTGTAGATGTTATCTGTAAGGTAGACGAAGATTTTTTAAATAAAAATAAGCTTACTAAAAGTACAATGAAATTAGTAGATGAAAATGAGTTCAAAAATCTAATATCAAATTTAAAAATTGAAGAAACTGTTTCAGGTGGATCTATTGCGAATTCAATTGTTGGCCTTGCACAATTAGGCAATGAGGTGGCATTTATAGGTAAAATTAATCAGGACAAATTAGGTATTAGCTATGAAGAGGGTTTAAAAAAAGAGAAAGTAAAATACTTTTATTCCAAAAAAAAAGAAATTTTACCAACTGGGACTTGCTTAATATTAATAACACCGGACTCAGAAAGGACCATGTGTACTTTTTTAGGAATTGCAGGAAAAATTAATGAAAATGACATTGATGTTAGTGCTATTAAAAAAAGTGAAATTACATTTTTAGAAGGCTACCTTTGGGATGAAGGTGATCCAAAAAAAGCACTAGACAAAGCTATCAAAAATTCAAAAAAAGTTGCAATGTCATTATCTGATAAATTTTGTGTTGATAGACATAAATCAAACTTTTTAGATTTGGTTAAAAATAAATTGGATATTATTTTTGCAAATGAACAGGAAATTTTATCATTAATAAATGCTAAACACTTCGATGAAGCAATTTCTTTTGGAAAAAACCTTAAGAAATTAATCATTATAACTCGTGGAGAAAAAGGAAGTGTAGCAATACAAAATGGCGATGTTACTCAGTGTGATGTACAAAAGAATTTAAATATTGTTGATTTAACTGGTGCAGGTGATTTATTTGCAGCTGGATTTTTACATGGTCATATAAACAATTTATCAATAAAAGAAAGTTTGGAAAAAGGAACTCAGATGTCTTCTAGAATTATACAAAAAATTGGTGCTAGACTTTCTTAAATTTTTTTCTAGTAAAACTTCCTTTACCTTTTTTTGGTTTTATAACTCGCCTTCGATATTTTTTTGAAAATAAATCTTTTGCAAATATGTTTCTTTTTTTCAGAGCGAATATCCTTCTTTAGAATTTTTAATAAAATTTACATCTTTAAATTGATTTTTAATTTTCTGTCTAAGTCTATAAATGTGAGTTTCGATTGTGTGCGTATCTGTATCTGATGAATAATTCCAAATATTTTTTAATATATAATTTCTACTAAGAGGTTTTTTAGAGTTAAATAATATTTCAATAAAATTAATTTCTTTTTCGGTTATTTTGAGAGACTCATCATTTTTTTTTAGAACTCTCTCATTTTTATCAAGAATATAGTCCTTTATTTTTATTAAAGAATTTTTATTAAACTCAATTTTTTTACATACATTTATAACATCTTGATTAAACTGAACTACGTCTATTGGTAATTTTATAACTAGCGATAATTTATCTTGGAATGTATTGGTCTGTGAATTTTCATGTATTAAAATTTTTGGTGTTTTAATATTATTTGAAAAAATCTTTTTGTTATTTGTGTAATCAACTATTATTGCATCAAATTTATTATTTCTTAAATCCTCTATATTGATAGATTTTGTAATTAGGTTAAATCCAAAAAATGATTTAATTTCTTCAAGTGCAGAAGTAAAGTTTTTATTGCAAAAACATACTACGTTTATATTGTAAGATTTTTTATGCATTTATATTTAAAAAATAAATTTCTTTATTTTAAAGATTATAGGATAAAATGCGCCATAGGTAAAATGGGTTTAACATCAAGTAAAAGAGAGGGAGATCTGAAAACTCCTAAGGGAAATTTCAAAATAAAACTGTTGTTTTATAGAGCTGACAGAATCAAAAATATTCATACTAAAATTAAAAAAATAAGAATAAAAAAAAATTTTGGTTGGTGTGATGATGTTAATTCAGAGGAATACAATAAACTAATTTATTTTCCATTTAAAAAAAGCGCTGAAAAATTATACCTGAAGAAAAATATCTATGATCTAATTTTGGTAACTAGTTTTAATTCAAAACCTGTAGTAAAAAAAAGGGGAAGTGCAATTTTTTTACATATCGCAAGCAGAAAATTAAATCCTACAAAGGGATGTATCGCCGTACAAAAAAAGGATTTAATTAAAATGCTGCCATTTATTACTCAAAAAACTAAACTTATTATTTCTTAAAACTTCTGGGTCCTAAGATTGCAGAACCAATTCTTAAAAAAGTTGATTTGAACTTTAATGCAATCTCGTAATCAGACGACATACCCATACTTAAATCCTTTAATCCAAGTTCGGAATTTAAATTAGAAACTTCCTCAAAATATTTCTCAGTATTCTCATCATTTGGAGGGATAACCATTAATCCTACAACATTAAGTTTATTCTCTTTTGAGCAATAATTTAGAAAATCTTTCGCATCTTTGCTAGAAATACCAGATTTTTGATTTTCATTTCCAATGTTGATCTGTATAAAGTAAGAAATTTTTTTACCAGACTCTTCTTCATTTTTTCTCAAAACATCAGCTAGTTTTTGATTATCTAAAGAATGAATGAAATCAAATACTTTAATAGCTTTCTTTGCTTTATTTGTTTGAAGTTTTCCAACCATATGGATTTTTAAATCTGTATTTATTTTTTTAATTTCAGTCCATTTTACTTCTGCTTCCTGAACTTTGTTTTCTCCGAAATGATGATGGCCAAAATCAATGAGCCCCTTTAATTTATCCATCGAGAAGGTTTTCGATACACAAATTATATTTGGTTTACCTGAATTGTGATTTGAATTTTTAATATTATCTTGTATTAATTTTAACTTATTTATAGCTTCATCATTCATGATAAAAAATAAATTTGACTTATACTTTATAACTCAAAAATTAAAAGAGCTTAACCTAGATTATGTAAAAAAAACAGGTGCAATTTTGATTTTGAGAAATCCAGAAAAATTTAAAAAGAGTGATTTAAAACACTTTGGGAGAAAATGTAGTGAAAAAAATATAAGCTTATTTATACCTAATAGTATAAAAACATTATTTCTTCTAAGAACAAATAAATTCTATATATCCGCTTTTAATAAAAAAAAATTTAATCATTTGAAAAAAATCAATAGCAAATTAAAAATAATGGGAAGCGCCCATAATGTTGCTGAAATTCACGAAAAAATAAAACAAGGGTGTGATTATATAATATTATCGAGGATATTTGAGACATCTGACAAGCATAAAAAGGGGCATTTAGGACCGGTAAAATTTAATCTTATAACAAGAAACTTCGCAAAAAAATTTATAGCTTTGGGTGGCATTAATGAGAAGAATTATAAAAGATTAAACCTTTTAAATATTCAAGGCTGTGCCTTGCTTAAAGACAAAAAAAAAGCCGGCAAATACATGCCGGCTTTTTTAAAAAATAACTTTTAGTTACTTAAAATGCTATTGATAATGATACTGACGTCTCATCCATGCTTCTTCCAGAAGTGTAAGAAGAGTTTGAAACTTCAGCGTCAGCGATACCAATGACCATTCCGCCAATTGAGTAAGAAAGCGATATAGAATCGAATTCTTGTACCATGTTAGCAGCAGAACCATTAGATTTCATTGACTCCATTTCGTTGTAAGAAATAGATACGTCATCGTTTATCTTGTAAGATATACCGATGTAGTCGTTAACGTATTCCGTTTCCGCAGATCCGCCATGAATTGACACTGCACCTTTTTGGTAACCAACTGATATTGGACCAGTTGAATACTTAACGTATGCAGTACCTTCTTCTTGACCGTAATGACCTTGCGTAGAAGTCGCAGCTGAACCTTGGTCATAATAACCAAAACCAACTGATAGACCTTCTAGCATTGGCACGTTACCAGTAATAGTAATCTCTTTACCGTCATCAGAAGTTCCACCTAACTCTCCAGAAGTTCCGTTGTCGGATTGAGCATCACCAGAACCAACATCTGTTGTGTACATAGCGTCAATTTTGAAGCCAGAACCAAGAACGTCAGCCATAGTTGCTCTAATACCGTAAGTACCATCCATACCATTAACATCATCTATTGAACCGATTAACGCGTTAGCTTCTTCAAAAGCTGTTGGCGTTACGTCATCAATAGCTGAGATCGGTGATCCAGTTGATGTCATAGCAATTGATGCAGTAGTTCCAAAAACGTTTCCGAAAACTAGTTCAGAATCGTTAAAGCCCATTGCATCAGTAATAGTTTGTTTGTAAGAAACAGTAGTTCCGTTATCTAATTCACCAGAACCAGTTACAGATAATTCCTTATCCATACCTAATGGGTTTCCAGTTGTATGATAACCACTACCTTTCGTCCAAGTTGCCTCCATGCTACCAGAAAGTGACATTTCACCTGCGTTTGCAGATGTCATAGCCAATGCTCCAGCTAATGCAGACAAACCTACTTTAGTAATGTTTTTCATGTTTATCTCCTTATTGTTACGTTTATTTAAATAAACGTTGAAAAGTACCTTAAACAAAGGTCTTAAATCACTAATATTATAAGTTTAATGCTATTTTTATGTGATATGTTGTATAAATATCACACGAAAATTAAGGTTTTTTGCTGCTTATTTATGAAGTATGGGATAAAAAAATATATGGCCAATCTTTTTAAGATTTTAATCAAAATATTAATGATCCTGTCGTTTACAGCTTTACTTTCCTGTGGCGATCCCCTGTCAGGATTACCTGGTGGATCTCGTGATACTCCAGAAAGTGGAAGGGAAAGGGCAAAAAAGAATCTAGAGGAAGGTAAAGGAATATCTCTTGGAAAAGCTATTGGAAGAAAAACTACCTACGAATTTAGTTCCTCAAATCCAATGTGGAGAGCAACTTTTGATGTTATTGACTTCATGCCATTAGTAACAGTTGATTACTCGGGAGGTATGATAATAACTGACTGGTATACCGACGCTAATACAACTGACGAGTCACTAAAATTTACAATAAGATTTTTATCTAATGAAGTAAGGGCAGATAGTTTAAAGATAATAATACATAAAAAAACATGCAATAATAAAGGTGCGAATTGTATTGTAGAAAAAATGTCTTCTCCAAGACTTGAGCAAACCATAAGGTCAGATATAATTAAAAAGGCAGCACTCCTAGCCAAGGATGCAAAGAATAAAAAGAAAAAAAACTAAAAAAAATTCTATTATTCGATGAACAAAGTTGATGTAAAAGAGATTGATAAAAGATGGCAAGATTTTTGGTCAAAAAATAAAAAATCTTTTAAAAATTCAAAAAAAAAAGAAAAGTTTTATTGTTTAGAAATGTTTCCATACCCATCAGGAAAGATTCATATGGGGCATGTAAGAAATTACACAATTGGTGATGTATTAGCTCGGTACAAATCAATGAATGGATTTGATGTTCTTCATCCTATGGGCTGGGATTCATTTGGTATGCCAGCCGAAAATGCAGCTAGAGAAAATAAATTAAGTCCTAAAGATTGGACAAAGAAAAATATTGCTACAATGAAAAGACAATTACAGTCCCTTGGTTTATCTATAGATTGGGATTTAGAAATTTCCACTTGTGACGAAGAATATTACAAACATCAGCAGGAATTATTTATCGATTTTTATAATAAAGGCTTAGTAAGTCGAAAAGAAACTTATGTTAATTGGGACCCTGTCGATGAAACAGTTTTAGCAAATGAGCAAGTTATTAATGGCCGGGGGTGGAGATCAAACGCAATTGTTGAAAGAAAAAAACTATCTCAATGGTTTTTTAATATTTCAAAGTTTTCAAACGAACTACTAGAAGATTTGGAAGGTCTTAAAGAATGGCCTGAAAAGGTAAAATTAATGCAAAAAAATTGGATAGGAAAATCTATAGGATGTGAAATAGATTTTGTAATTGAAGGTAACGAAAAAAAATTAAAAATTTTTACTACCCGCCCAGATACCATATTTGGAGCCACTTTTTTAGCTGTTTCCGTGGACCATCCACTTTGTAAAAATTTAGAAAAAAAAGAAAGTTTTATAGAATTTAAGAAAAAATCTTCTCAAGTAGGTACTACTGAGGAAGCGATAGCAAATGCAGAAAAAATTGGATTTGATACAGGTCTTAAAGCCAGACATCCTTTCATCAAAAATAAAAAAATACCAATTTTCGTAGCAAATTTTATATTAATGGACTATGGAACTGGTGCAATATTTGGATGTCCCGCACATGATCAGAGAGACTTTGATTTTGCAAAAAAATATAAATTAGAAATAATTCCTGTAGTTAATTCAGAAAAAAAATTAGAAAGTAATAAAATGAAAGAAGCTTACACAGGAAGTGGGAAGATGACTAATTCAGAATTTTTAAATAATTTAAACGTTGAAGCAGCTAAAGAAAAAATAATTGAAAAAATCGAAGCTAAAAAAATTGGTAATAAAAAAACATCTTTTAGACTAAAAGATTGGGGTATATCAAGACAAAGATATTGGGGGTGCCCTATTCCTATGATATATTTAAAAGATGGTTCAGTTGTTCCTGTGGAGAAAAGTGAACTTCCAATTACTTTACCTGAAAATGTGGACTTGAATTCTAAAGGTAATCCGTTGGAAAATCATCCAACTTGGAAAAAAACTAAACATAAAAAGACCGGACAAAGCGCTACAAGGGAAACTGATACTCTTGACACCTTTGTTGACTCTTCTTGGTACTTTATAAGATTTTGTTCGCCAAAATTGAAGGATAGACCTTTTGATGAAAAGGCACTCAGCTACTGGATGCCTGTTGACCAATACATAGGAGGTATTGAACATGCAATATTGCACCTTCTATATTCTAGATTTTTTATGAGGGCAATCAAACTAAATGACAAAAAAATCAAAATTAAAGAACCTTTTAAAGGACTTTTTACTCAAGGAATGGTTTGCCATGAAACATATAAAAATCAAAATGGGGACTGGGTAAGTCCAGAAGAAATAAAGAAAATTGATAAATCTAAGTTAATTATTGGAGCACCAGAGGCTATGTCAAAATCTAAAAAAAATGTTATTGATCCTCAAAGTATGATTAATATTTATGGAGCAGATGCCATAAGATGGTTTATGCTTTCGGATAGTCCACCTGATAGAGATATACAGTGGTCGAATGAAGGGGTGGCGGCAGCAAATAAATTTGTTCAAAGAGTATGGTTGCTTAATAGTAAAATTTTAGAAAGAAAAGAAAAAGAAAGTTCCAAGGACGAAAAGAACTTTCTTATAAAAATAAATAAGTACTTATTTAAAATTACCAATCTTATTGAAAAATTTCAGCTGAATGTAGCAATTGCTAGTATTTACGAAGCCATTCGTTTTCTAGAAGAGAGCCTCGAAAAAAACATTAAAAATCAATGCTTTTTAAACACTCAGATTAAGATCATTACAGCTCTTATGCCTTTTATGCCTCATCTGTCCTGTGAATGTCTTTTAAGACTTGAGGGTAAAGATTTTTATTCTAAAATCAAATGGCCAAGCATAGAAAATTCCTTATTAATTGAAGAAGAAGTTACAATTGTAATTCAAGTAAATGGTAAGAAAAGGGGCCTAATTTTAATGAAAAAAGACACTAACGAAGATGAGGTTATTAGAGAATCTAGAAAAATACAAAATATTGAAAAAAATCTTAAAGATAAAAAGATAGTAAAAAATATATTTGTCAAAAACAAAATCATAAACTTTATCACCACATGAACAACATTAGTCTAAATAGATTTTTACTATTTTTGCTAGCTTCTTATTTTTTAATAAGTTGCGGTTATCAGCCTGTATTAAACAAGGGGAAACAAGAATTTACGATCGCAAAGTTCACATTAGATGGTAACAAAAGATTAGGTGGACTATTAAAAAATAATTTAATTTTTCCAAAAAAGAATAAAAATAATTTAAATTTAAATATTAAATCCTCTAAAAATACGTCTATAGACACGAAAACTCAAACTGGCAAAATATTAACTTATGCGGTAACTTTAGATTTCGAGATCGCTGCAAGTGAACTTGATGGGAAAACTATATTTTCTAAGGTTTATACTAGAAAAAAAAGTTATGCGGCATCTGATGTACATTTTAGAACGTTGCAAGGTGAAAAAAAGGTTGTTGAAACCTTAATTGAATCGGTTGCCAATCAAATACAAATCGATTTAAATTCAGTTTATCAAAATAGATGATTTTAAAAAGTTTTATAGTCGAAAAAAATATTGCCTTATTAGAAAAATATTTTGCTACTTTAGTTTATGGCGAAAATATTGGAATGAAGGATGATATTAAAAATGATATTAAAGAATATTTCAAAGAATATGAACCAATTAATTTTGATCAGAATGAAATTATAAAAAATGGAAGAATCCTAAATGAACAAATAGATAATACATCTCTTTTCAGTAAAAAAAAAATTATTTTTATTAATGAGATTTCTGACAAAATTAAAGATAAAATTTCTGAAATCCTAGAGAAGCCAAAGCCAGATGTTAAAATTTTTTTATTTGCACACAATTTAGAAAAAAAACTTTTTATAAGAACTATTTTTGAAAAAGAAAAAGAATTAGCAATAATTCCGTGTTATCAAGATAATGAAAGATCGCTTTCAGAATATTTGAGGAAAAAGTTAAATGGTTATTCAGGTTTAAGTCAACAGAGCATAAATTTTCTTATTGATAACGCAGGTCTTGATCGAAAAACATTATCCTATGAAATAGATAAAATTAAGTCACTCTTTTTAGACAAAAAAATAAAATTCGAAAAGCTTCTAGAAGTATTGAATAGTGCTAATAATTTAGATTTTAACGATATCAGAGACAATTGTTTAGGAGCAGAAAAAGAGAAATTAAATAAAAATTTAGGAAATGTTATTTTGCAAAATGAAGAGGCGTATTTTTATTTGAGTATTTTAGGTAATAGAATAGAAAAACTTTCTGTCATAAATGATGGTTGTAAAAATATAAATGATGCTGAGAAAGTAATTGACTCTCTTAGGCCACCAATTTTTTGGAAGGATAAACCCACTTTTTACAAGCAAATAAAAAAATGGGACACAAAGAAACTTAATGAAGCAAAAAAAATGCTTTTTGATACAGAAATTCTTATAAAAACTAAAGCGAATATGAATAATAATACTCTTATTAAGAATTTAATTGTCAAACTTTGCTATAAGGCTGCTTCTACTTACTGAGCTTTTTTGAAACTAATTCAAATTGGTCTAAAGTTTTATATTTAATTGTAATTTTACCAGAATTGTTTTTTTTATTAATTATCTCCACGCTCAAACCTAATTTGCTTTCTATCTCATTTTTAATAAATGTTATATTTGGATCCTCAAGTTTTTCTT
Source organism: uncultured Pelagibacteraceae bacterium (assembly GCA_902582475.1). Taxonomy (GTDB): domain Bacteria; phylum Pseudomonadota; class Alphaproteobacteria; order Pelagibacterales; family Pelagibacteraceae; genus Anoxypelagibacter. Next base: position 35,970 of record CACHSH010000003.1, read on the forward strand.
TTTTTATACCTTGCTTTTTTATTTTAGCTAAAGACTCAACTTCTCTAGCAGCAACTTTCTTTTTGACTATATTCTCTGCTACTTCAGAAGCATTTGGCATTCCTATTAAAGGTCTTGCTTGACCAGCTGTCAGTCTTCCCTCCTCTATTAGTCCAATAATATCTTCTGGAAGAGTTAGAAGTCGTAATGTGTTACTTATATGACTTCTACTTTTGGACATAAATTTTGAAATCTTTTCATGATCATATCCAAATTCTTTGACCAGTCTCTGATATCCTTTAGCTTCTTCAATAATATTTAAATCTTGTCTTTGAACATTTTCTACAATGGCAATCTCTAAACTTTTCTGATCATCTATATTTAAAACAACAACTGGAACTTCATTTAATCCGGCTCTTTGTGCAGCCATCCATCTTCTTTCGCCTGCAACTATTTCAAATTTATTTGTTTCGTACTTATGGGGGCGAACTGCTATTGGCTGAATAATCCCATTTTCCTTTATAGACGCTGATAATTCATCAATTTTTTCTTGATCAAATATTGTTCTTGGTTGGTAATTATTACGTAGTAAATCGGCTATTGAGACCTTGTTTATTTCATTTTGATTAATTTCCGACCTTTTTTCAATATCGCCAAACAAAGCTGACAATCCTCTACCAAGTCCTTTTTTTGCTGCACTCATGCTGCGCTTCCCATTGATTGTTTTGTTTGACTAATGAACTCCTCTGCTAAATTTATATAAGATTTGCTACCTGAACAATTTTTGTCATAAATCAAACATGGCATACCATGTGATGGGGCTTCTGATAATCTCACGTTTCTTGGAACAACGGTTTTATAAACTTTTTCTTTAAAATGTTTTCTAGCTTCGGCATCTACTTGTGATGAGAGCTTGTTTCTTTTATCGAACATAGTTAATAGTACACCTCGGATACCAAGTTGTGGATTTAAATTAATCTTTATTCTATCAATCGTCTTCACTAGCTGAGTGATTCCTTCTAATGCAAAAAACTCTGTTTGAAGAGGTATTAGCAAGTCGTCTGCGGAGACTAATGACATAACTGTTAGTAGGCTTAAGGATGGTGGACAGTCGATAAAAATATTCTCATACCTTTTAAAATAAAGTTCCTTTCCTTTGCTTAAAATTTCTTTTAGTAAGAAGGCCCTATTTGCATCGTTTGCCGTTTCTACCTCAAGCCCTGATAGATTTACATTTGATCCTATAAGATCTAATCCAGGTACACTACTTTCTTGAATAGCACTCTGTACTGGTGTTTTGCCTATAAGAACATTATAGATGCTTTTCTCTTCATCATTATTTGACTTGCCTAGGCCAGTCGTGGCATTACCCTGAGGATCGAGATCGATTACTAAGATTTTTTTTCCTTTTTTTGCTAAGGCTGTTGCAAGGTTTATGACAGTCGTAGTTTTTCCGACTCCACCTTTCTGATTAATTACCGATATTATAGATCCAGCCACAATTTATTCATTGGCATCAACTAAAAGTATTTTTGAATCACTCTCAGTAATGCTAGATACTAGCTTATACTTATAAATCATATCCTTTGAAGCTTTATTTAATTCTTCCTGTGCATTCTTTCCAAGCATAACAATAACTTTATGGGGCTTTTTTGCAGTTTCACGTGAAATTCTGAGTATTTCCGGTAATTTTTTAAAAGCTCTACAAACTAAATAGTCTGCATCTATTATATGATACTGATAATCATTATCATATATATGTATGTTTCTTAGGCCTAGTTTTCCGATAATATCATTTATAAATTTAACTTTAACATTAGATTTTTCGTAAAGTTTCACGTGAAACGTGAGAATATCACTATAAAAAATCGACAATACAATACCAGGAAAACCAGCTCCTGTTCCTAAATCAGCTAAACTATTAAAATTTTTATGGTCTATATACTTAACAAGTTGGGCAGAATCCAAAACATGCCTATTCCAAATATCTTTTTCGGAGTTCTTTGAAATTAAATTATACTTTTGATTAAAAATTAAAACTTCTTTTACATATAAATCGATCAGTTCTAATTTTTTATGGTTAAAATTTAAGTTTTTAGCTAAAATTAGCTTAGATTTCACCTTAGATTCACTTGAATTCATAAGGATTCTAGGCTGGAACCCTGTTTTTAACCTTTTTTATAGCTCCCAATAAAATTATTGCTGCAGCGGGAGTCACTCCATCAATCCTAAGGGCTTGTCCTAGTGTCTTTGGCCTAATCAATTTTAATTTAGACTTAACTTCGTTAGAAAGGCCACTGAAAGAGTCGTAATCAATTTCTAAAGGTATCAGCAGACCTTCATCTTTTTTAAATGTTTTAATATCGTGCTCCTGCTTGGGTAAATAGCCTGAATAATGGGCATTAATTTCAACCTGTTCATCAATACTATGTCCATAATGGGGTATATCAGCCCAAATGCTTCTAATATGTTTCAATTTAACATTTTTAATACCCAAAATATCTAGCCCAGATCTTTTAACTCCATCCATAGCAATCTTAATTGAATGCTTCGCGGCAGCATTTGGTGTTATCAATTTTTTTGAAAGAGAAGTTTCAAGACTAGTTATTTTATTTTGTTTATCATAAAATAATTTTTTTCTTTCATCATTTACCAAATTCATTTTTATACCAATAGGTGTCAGTCTTTTATCTGCGTTATCCGCTCTTAATGACAATCTGTATTCAGCTCTGGATGTAAACATTCTGTAAGGTTCAGAGACACCCTTTGTAATAAGATCATCAATCATCACTCCAATGTATGAACTAGCTCTATCTAGGATAAAGTCATCTTCTTTTTTAACTTTTAGAGCAGCGTTAATTCCAGCCACCAATCCTTGAGCTGCAGCTTCTTCGTAGCCTGTCGTCCCATTAATTTGACCAGCCAAAAAAAGAGACCCTATTTTCTTGGCTTCTAGACTCGCTTTTAGCTCCCTTGGATCCACATAATCGTACTCTATAGCGTATCCTGATCTCACCATTTTAACGTCTTCTAATCCCTTGATTTTAGCCAATATTTTGAGCTGAACGTCCTCTGGTAGAGAGGTCGAAATCCCATTAGGATAAACTATATGATCATCCAATCCTTCAGGCTCTAAAAAAATTTGATGTTTTTGTTTTTCCTTAAATTTAACAATTTTATCTTCGATGGACGGACAGTATCTCGGACCTACCCCTTTGATGTTACCAGAGTACATCGCACTTCTTGAAATGTTATCACTTATAATTTTATGTACGGTGTCATTAGTATAAGTCATACCACAACTAATTTGTTTATTGATAGCTTTAGTAGTTAGGAATGAAAAAAAGTATGGTTCATTATCCGCTGGTTGCATTTCAAGATTTTTATAATTAATAGTTCTACCATCTAACCGTGGAGGTGTACCAGTTTTAAGTCTTCCAATTTTGATGTTAAATTTTTCCAATTGTTCACTTAATCCTGTTGAGGGTTTTTCATCATATCTGCCAGCTGGTATTTGTTTTTCCCCTATGTGTATTAAGCCATTTAAAAAAGTTCCTGTGGTAAGAATTAACTGACTACACTCTACCTCTTTTCCGCTTTGACAAATGAATCCTTTAATTTTGTCTTTCTCGAAGATGAATTTCACAACGGGATCAGCTATCACCTCTAAATTTTCGTAGTTGAGCAATAGCTCCTGCATATATTTCTTGTAAAGCTTTCTGTCTGATTGAGTTCGTGGTCCTCGGACTGCAGGGCCTCTACTTCTATTCAACAATCTAAACTGAATGCCTGATTTGTCAGCTACATCACCCATGACGCCATCCAAGGCATCAATTTCACGAACCAAGTGACCCTTGCCTAGTCCTCCGATGGCCGGATTGCACGACATTTCACCTATAGTCTCTATTTTATGTGTAAAAAGACCAGTATTTACGCCTATTCTGGCCGATGCTGCTGCAGCCTCACATCCAGCGTGTCCACCGCCTATTACAGCCACATCAAAGGTCATTTTATTGCTCATTTAGAGAATGTATCGATGAAATATGATTTTACAAGCTCAAAGATGAGTTATTTACCGATACAGAAGTCTTGAAATATAGATCCCAGTATTTCTTCCACATCAACTTTGCCTACTATGCTTCCAAGATGTCTTGTGGCAAGTCTAAGGTCTTCTGCGGCTGTCTCTATCTCTTTTTTTTGATCTTTCTTTAAAAATTTTTCTATTTCCTTTAACGCTGCATTAAGTTTAACTCGATGCCTCTCTCTTGTAACTAAAATATTGTTTGCTTTCATAAATTTTTTACTTAGCTTCTCTTTTATTGTCTTTATGAGCCTGTCGATGTTTTTACTATTTTTAACCGATATTAAAATTTGATCATTTTTCTTAAATTCATTTTTTGGAGTTTTTTTGCTTAAATCGGATTTATTAAAAACTAATATACAGTCTTTATTAATTAATTTTTTAACATCTTTGTTAATTGTTTTTTTTGATACATCAATCATGACTAAAGTTAAATCAGCCTCTTTTGCTTTTTTGATAGCTCTTTTAATACCCTCTTTTTCGACCTTATTTTTAGCTTTTCTTATACCTGCTGTATCAGCCAAAATAACAGGGTATCCATCTATATTTAAATAGGTTTCAACCACATCTCTTGTGGTACCTTCCTCCTCCGAGACGATTACCGCATCTCTTTTGGCAAGGAGATTTAATAGGGAAGATTTTCCAGCGTTTACATCTCCTATAATAGATATTCTAAAACCATCTCTTATTTTTTCTCCAACTTTTTGGTCCTCTAGAATTTGTTTAATATCAGTATGGACTTGTTTAATTGATTTTTGAACTTCCTTTAAAACACTTCCAGGAAGATCATCTTCTGCAAAGTCTATTTTGGCCTCTATATATGATAGTGATTTTACCAATTTTTTCCTTAAATTTTCATAGTATTTAGATGCATATCCTTGAACCAAATTTGCTGCCTGTTCTCTTTGAAGCTCTGTTTCAGCATGTATTAAATCTCCAATACTTTCTGCCTTAACTAGATCTATCTTATTATTTTGAAATGCTATTTTGGTAAATTCACCAGGTTCGGCTAATCTACAGCTTTTCTGGTCTGAAAGAACTTTCAAAAGATAACTTATTACAGCGTTACTTCCATGAATATGAAGTTCAGCTAAATCATCTCCGGTAAAACTGTGTGGTTTTGGAAACCACAAAAGTAGTGCTTCAGGATCGATAATCTTTTGATTTTTTGGATCTATAAATTTGCATAAATTTATCTCGTTAGACTTAATATTTTTTTCATTTGTTAAAGCCTTGCAAATATTGAGCGTCTGCGGACCCGATATTCTTACTATAGCTATGCCGCTTGGGCCTTTTCCTGAGGATAATGCAAATATATTCATTTATTAAATTTTGTTTTTTATTAACATAGAATATATGCAAAATGCCATTTGTTTTAGTACTAAGTTTGGCTGGATTACAGCAACAGAGCAAAAAAACAAAGTAACTTCTATTCATTTTAAAAAGTCATCAAAACAAGGGAAAACTTCATTTTTATTAAATAAACTTAAAAGTGATATTAATTTATTTTTTAAAGGTGAGACGAAACTTATAAATCTTCCATTAAAAATTGAGGGTAACTCGATCCAAAAAAAAATATGGAATGAACTTAGAAAAATTAAAAAAGGGAAAACCAAAAGTTATGGAGAGATTGCTAAAAAATTTAGATTGTCACCAAGATATGTTGGAAAGATTTGTGGTCAAAATCAACATATTTTAGCTATTCCATGTCATAGGGTCATAAGATCTGATGGGTCGTTGGCTGGATTTTCTGCAATGGGCGGTATAAATCTTAAAAAAAAGCTTTTAGAATTTGAAAAAAATAAATAATTTTTTTATTTCAAGGATTGAAAAATCCCTTTATCAGAAATTTTAATACTCATTTCCTTTAAAAAATTAAACTTATTGATATCTTTCAAAATGAAGTCCTTTATCGGTGAAGTAATTTTATTTTGTTTAAAAAAACTATTTGTTAAATTAATTCCTAAACCAAAAAGTAGGTTTTCTGGTTTTCTTGAACTTACAAACTTCTTAATAATCTCAGAGTCTCTAATTGGCAAACCTAAAGACTGGTTGTATTCAATAAATTGAAATAATTTCATAATATCTCTTATTATCAAGTTGAATCCTTGGCCTGCTACTGGATGAACATTATAAGAGCCATCACCAAGAACTAGTGAATTATTTTTCGAAAAAATAGAATTAAATTTAAAAGAAATTGGGAAAGTAAAAATTTTATTCAAATTAATATTTGTTTTATTACCTAATATTTTTTTTAATTTATTATAAACAAGATCATTTATATTTTTATTTTGAAATTTATTTGAAACACTCCAAACAAAAGAAAAAATTTTTTCATTAACTGGCAAAATTGCAAGTGGACCCTCTTTTAAAAAATACTGTCTTGGGTCGCTAATATTAATGTTGTGGCTAACTATGGAGGTTAAGGCAATTTCCTTATCATCTTTTTGAATATATCTTTTTCCAACAAAATCTGAAATTATCTTTGAACTCCTTCCAACACATAATAATATCAAATCATAGACATAACTTTTTTTTCCAAATAAAATACAGGAATTTTTAGTATCAACTTTTTTTACTTCTTTATTTATAATTTTAATATTTTTTTTACCTTTAATTCTTCTAAAAAGGATTTTTTTAAAATTATCATTTTTTATTATATACAAAAGATTTTTACTACCTTCAGAAAAATTAATAAAATTATGAAGGTGATTAAATTTTTCATAAAATAAATTAATTTTCTTGCATGGCCAAAAAAATTTAGAATCTTTTATATCTAAGTAATTAATCAGAAATTTAAAATTACTTGGGGAAATTGCAGTAACCCTCGGATCACTGGATTTTTTTTCTTGTTTATTTTCAGCAATAAAATCTACATCAATATCCAAATTACTAAGGACCAGAGCCGCTGTTAAACCTGATAATCCATCTCCAATTATACAAATTTTTTGTTTTTTCATATTTTTATGAATTTTATCAATTTTATATAAATGATACAAAGTAAACTAGGTGATTCGTGAAATGCAATTAAATAATGGTTTATTGAGTAATATTACTGATTTTATCAAAAAACGTCTAATAGAGTGTTTTGGACTAGTTTTGATAACGTTTTTTTTCTTGTTTACATTCGCACTAGTTAATTATTCTCCAGAAAATTCTACTTTAATTTACAAAGCTGAAGGTACAGATGTTCCAAATTACTTTTATTATTATTCAAATGTTGTAGCAGATTTTTTCCTGCAATGCTTTGGCTTAATCTCTTTTTTAATAGGAATAAGTATTTTTTCTTGGGGCATCAATCTGCTAGTTTCAAAAAAAGTTTCTCACATTTTAGCAAAGTCATTTTTTTTGGTGATATATATATTTTTTGGATGTTTATTTATTTATTCAAGCTATAACAATTCTTTTTGGCTAATTGACAATGGGAATTCAGGTTTTGTTGGAGAAAAAACCTATACTTATTTATATAGTTTTTTTCCAATTATTGAAAATAATTTCATTAAATTTAGTTTTTTATTTTTTTCTTTGTGTTTTTTTATACTTGGTTCATCAATAAATTTAAAAAGGCTTTTTAATTATTTTTTTAATAAAGCAAAAAATGAGAATTATGGTACTAGTAGTAATGAAGACTTGTCCCAAGATATATCACAAAATACCTCTAAAATAGGCATTAATTTAAAAGAAACAAAACAACAATCTTTTTCATTTAAAAATTTAAGTAGCAGCAAAAATAAATTTAAATTGCCCTCAATGAATTTACTTGAAAAAAATAAAAATCTTAGTATTAAAAAATCTTTACAAAAAAGTGTCGAGCCAGATTTTCTTGAAAAAATATTATTAGATTTTGGTGTCAAAGGCAAAATTAAAAAGATTAGTAATGGACCTGTTGTTAGCTTATACGAATTTGAACCAGCACCTGGAATTAAAGTAGCAAAAATTATAAGTTTATCTGATGATATTGCTAGACATACTAGTGCTGTTTCTACAAGAGTATCAGTTATACCAGGAAAAAATACTGTAGGGATAGAAATTCCAAATTTAAAAAGAGACGATGTTTATCTTTCAGATATAATTTCTTCAGATAATTTTAATAAAAAAGAAATTAAGCTTCCAATAGCTCTGGGAAAAACTATTTCGGGTGTTCCTATTACAGTTGATTTAACTTCTATGCCACATCTACTGGTTGCTGGAACAACTGGTTCTGGTAAATCAGTATGTATAAATAGTATTATAATGTCACTACTTTATAAGCACAGCCCTGATATATGTAAATTTATTTTAATAGATCCTAAAATGTTAGAGCTGTCTTCTTATGAAGGAATACCTCATCTATTAACTTCAGTTATAACTGACTCAAGAAAAGCTACCTCAGCTTTAAGTTGGACTGTTAGAGAAATGGAAAATAGATATAAGTTAATGAGTTCAGAGGGTGTAAAAAATATTGATGGATATAATGAAAAGCATAAATTAAAGATGCCTTATATTGTTGTAGTAGTTGATGAAATGTCAGATCTCATGTTAGTTTCGGGAAAGGAAATAGAAGGTTACGTTCAAAAATTATCTGCAATGGCTAGAGCTGCAGGGATTCATATAATAATGGCAACCCAAAGACCGAGTGTCGATGTTATTACTGGTACAATCAAGGCTAACTTTCCAACAAGAATATCTTTCCAAGTAAGTTCAAAAATTGATAGTAAAACTGTTTTAGGAGAACAAGGTGCTGAACAGCTTTTAGGAAAAGGAGATATGTTATTTATGTCATCTGCTAACAAAATATTTAGAATACATGGCCCATATCTTTCGGAAAACGAGATTGAGAAGGTGAATAGTTTTTTAAGATCTCAAGGAAACCCTGATTATATTGATGAAATAACTTCGAATTATAAAAGTGATAAAATTGAGAGTCAATCTGATGATGGGAAAGATGAGCTGTATGAAATGGCGCTAAAAATTATAAAGACAGAAAAAAAAGCATCAACAAGCTTTTTACAAAGAAAGCTTCAAATAGGCTATAATCGAGCTGCAAGGATTATCGACCAAATGGAAGATAATGGTATTGTAGGTAAAGCAAATCATGTTGGTAAACGAGAGGTTTTATAGTTTTTTGTTAAAAAAAAGTATAATTAAAATTTTTTTTTTTTTTATCCTATTTCATTTTTCATATGCTCAAGGAAATGAAAAAATAAATATTATAAATAATTTCAATTCTTTGGAGACTTTAAAATTTAATTTTGTACAAAAATCTTTTGATAAAGAAGAAAATGGAGTTTGTTATTTAAAAAGGCCTTATTTTTTAAAATGTTTATATAAAGATAAAAATCAAAAAGAGTTGATTATTAATAAAAATGTTTTAGTAGTTTACCATAAAAGATATGACAAAATTTATAGATATCCATTATCAAGATCCTATTTTTTAGATATTTTAAATAAAGAAAAATTTTCCAAATTAATTTTTGATGGAGAAATTTTTTTAGAAGAAATTAATTACGAGATTAAATATTTGGATGAAAAGAAGGGAGAAATAACATTTTTTTTTGAAAAAAAAAAATATGACTTAATAGGTTGGAGATTAGTTGATATCAATAACAATGTTACAAATATCGAAATTGAAAATTATTCAAAAAATATAGAAATGAAAAAAAATTTTTTTTTAATACCTGAAGAAAATCAAGATTAAGTGACCATTTTACCTATTTTTTCACCTGCAAATATATGAAAGTGTAAGTGAGGTACCTCTTGTCCACCATCGCCTCCAATGTTTGTTAGAGTTCGATAACCCTTATTTTTTGCTCCTAATAAAATTGAAACGTGAGTAATAGCTTTGTTTAATTCAACTATCTCTTTGTCAGTTGCATTATTATTAAAATCATCCAAATCTACATATTCACCTTTAGGAATTACTAAAACGTGAACTTTTTTTTGAGGATTAATATCGTGAAATGCTAAAACATTTTCATTTTCATAAACTTTTTTACATGGAATTTCGCCTCTGAGAATTTTAGCAAAAATATTATTTTTATCGTAGCTCATTTTTGTCTTTTTTTTAGCTCGCTCATTACATCTTCAATTTTAATATTGTTTGCCTCAAGGTAAACCATCAAATGATAAATTACATCTGTTGCCTCGTGTGTTTTATTTGAATTTTTCTCAACTGAATCTATTAATTCTCCTATTTCCTCTTTGACCTTAGAAACACTTAGGTTTTTATCATCAAGAAGCTTTTTAGTATATGATTTATCAGGAGAAGAGTTTTTTCTTTCTCTAATCGTTTTTATTAATTGTTCTAGGTTTTCAAACATTTTATAATCTTACTGATACATTCTTAGAATTCAAATATTCTTTAGCATCTTTAATTTTATATTCGCCATAGTGAAAAATTGAGGCTGCTAGAACCGCGCTCGCTCCACCTTTAACTATACCATCATATAAATGATCTAATGTTCCAACTCCACCTGATGCTATAACTGGAATATTGGTATTGTCTGTAATTGCTTTTATTAGATCAACATCATAACCGGACCTAGTTCCATCTTTATCCATTGAAGTTAATAAAATCTCACCAGCTCCATTTGTCTCTACTTGTTTAGCAAACTCTACAGCATTAATACCTGTTTTATTTCTTCCGCCGTGTGTAAAAACTTCCCATTTATTTTCCAGAACTTTTTTAGCATCTATAGCTACAACAATACATTGAGATCCAAATTTTCTAGAAGCTTCTTTAACAAAATCAATATTCTTAACAGCCGCGGTATTAATAGAAACTTTATCTGCCCCAGCTAACAATAAATCGGTAATATTTTGAATAGATCTTACACCACCGCCTACAGTCAAAGGAACGAAACATTCTTTTGCAGTTTTTCTAACAATATCAATGATTGTATCTCTATTTTCATTAGATGCTGTAATATCTAAAAAACAGATCTCATCCGCACCACCATCGCTATAAATCTTAGCTTGTTCAACTGGATCTCCAGCATCTTTTAGTTCAACAAAGTTAATTCCTTTAACAACTCTTCCGTTCTTAACATCTAGACAAGGAATAATTCTATTTTTAAGCATCAATCTCCTTTGCCAAATCATCAAGTTTAATATCACCATCATAAATAGCTTTACCAACAACAATTCCTTCAATTTTTTTATTATTTAAATCTTTCGCTTTCTTAATATCTTTCATCGAAGAAACACCTCCTGAGATTACAACAGGACAATTAGAAAGCTCTGCAATTTTAATAGTTTCTTTAAAGTTAGGGCCAGTCTTCATTCCATCTCTGTTTATATCTGTGTAAATAATTCTGCTCACACCAAAACTGTTTACTTCTTTCAGAAAATCTACCGTTTTAATATCTAGATTTTCTTTCCAACCTGACACGTAAAGATTACCATCCTTCGCATCTAATCCTAAAGCAATTTTGTTTTTAAATTTATCACAAGCGTCTTTTAAAAATTCTTTATTTTTAATTGCTCCACTGCCTAAAATAACTTTCTCAACACCTACGTCGATATACTGCTTAATACTATCTGTAGTTCTTATTCCACCACCAATTTCAATTTTGAGATCATGTTTACTTACAATTTCCTTAATTATGTTTAAATTAACTGTCTTACCAGTTAAGGCACCGTCTAAATCAACTATATGCAAATTTTTAAAACCATGATCATTAAATTTACAAGCTTGATTGATAGGGGATGTTTCATATTCAGTTTTATTATCAAAGTCACCCTTGATTAATCTCACACACTTCTTGTCTTTAATATCAATTGCGGGAAATATTTTCATTTTTTATAATTTAATAAAATTTTCAATTATTTTTAATCCAGTTTTATCACTCTTTTCAGGATGAAATTGTGTACCGAATAGATTTTCTTTTTCAACAGAACATACGATCTTTGTCGAATAATCTGTTGTAGCCAGGATGACCGATCTATCATCTGGTACAAACTCGTAACTGTGTACAAAATACATGTGTGACTTGTTTTTTATATCTTTAAATATTTTGCTTTCTTTTTGTATTTCAATTTCGTTCCATCCAATGTGTGGAAGTTTAAATTTTCCATTTTGATTATCGATTTTAGTAACTTTTCCTGAAATCCAGCCAAGCCCTTCTGTTTCTACCTCTTCGTAACCAACATCCGCAAACATTTGTAGACCAACGCAAATTCCTAGCAAAGGTTTCTTTTTTGTTATAGCAAATTCTTTAAGCGTATCAATTAAACCATTGATATTATTTAATGAGTCAACACAACTTTTAAAAGATCCTTGGCCAGGTAAAACAATTTTATCACTAGATTTAATTTTATTAACGTTTGAAGTTACCTCCAGATTAACCTTACCCTTTGCTACTTCTGTAAAAGAGTTAATGACTGAGCTTATATTGCCCGATTGGTAGTCAACAATTGTGACTTTCATTTATTTTAAATAGTACCCTTAGTAGATGGTATTGAATTTTTAATTCTTTTATCAATTTCCAATGCTTCTTTAAGAGATCTTGCTAAGGCTTTAAAACAAGACTCAATTTTATGGTGACTGTTTTCACCATAAATGTTTTCAACGTGTAGCGTTATACCTGCTGATTGTGAGAAAGCTTGGAACCACTCCTTAAAGAGTTCAGTGTCCATTTCACCCAGTTTTTCGACTTTTAAATCTACGTTCCAAATCAGATACGGTCTGTTTGATATATCCAAAGAAACACGAGTTAGAGTTTCATCCATGGGTATATTTGTAGTCGCATATCTTTTAATTCCTTTTCGATTTCCAGCAGCTTTTTTTATAGCTTCACCAATAGCTATTCCTGTATCTTCAGTGGTATGGTGAAGGTCTATATGTGTGTCTCCTTTTGCGTTTATCTTCATATCAATAAGAGAGTGCTTAGCAAGTTGCTCTAGCATATGATCTAAGAAACCTATTTTGGTCTTTATTTGATATTTGCCTTTTCCATCTAAATTTACTTCAACAGAAATATTTGTTTCTTTTGTTTTTCTTTGTATTTTAGCTTTTCTACTCATAAATAAGAAATTTAACTAAGATATATAGTTAAATTTGTCATTTATCAATAAATGACCGCAGGGTCTTGAAGATTCAAAATCAGTCTCTACATATGAAGAATGAGCACAAATCAAAATTGGCATGGAACTACGATAGTCTTAATTAGGAAAGGAAATCAAACCATTGTAGCTGGTGACGGGCAAGTTAGCTTGGGAAATACAGTTCTTAAAAGTAAAGCTAAAAAAGTTCGAAAGATTGAGAAAAGAAATGTGATTGCTGGATTTGCTGGTTCCACAGCAGACGCGTTAACTCTTTTTGAGAGATTAGAAGCAAAATTAGAGAAGCACGCTGGTAATCTGACAAGGGCAGCTGTTGAGCTAGCTAAAGATTGGAGAACAGATAAGTATCTAAGAAGACTCGAGGCCTTAATGGCCGTGGCCGACAAAGAAAAAAGTTTTATTATTTCAGGAACAGGAGATGTTTTAGAACCGGAAGATGGAATAATTGGTATTGGCTCAGGCGGAAATTACGCACTGGCAGCAGCAAAAGTTTTAATGGATAGCGACATGTCAGCAGAAGAAATTGCCAAAAAATCACTTAAAGTAGCTTCTGAAATATGTGTATTTACAAATGGTAACGTAACAACAGAAAAAGTTTAAAATGAATCAAAAAGCACCAAATCTTAAAGTTGTGAAGGACTCCGCAAAAAAAGATAGTTCCAAAGTAAGTGCGCTATCACCCAGAGAGATAGTATCTGAACTTGATAGATATGTCATAGGCCAACACCAGGCTAAAAGAGCAGTTGCAGTAGCCTTAAGAAATAGATGGAGAAGACAAGCACTTTCAGATGATATGAAAGACGAAGTACTACCAAAAAACATTTTAATGATTGGACCAACTGGGGTTGGCAAAACAGAAATTTCTAGAAGACTGTCAAAATTAGCTCAAGCCCCATTTATAAAAGTAGAGGCAACTAGATTTACTGAGGTTGGCTATGTTGGTAAAGATGTAGAACAAATCATAAGAGATTTAATCGAAATTGCAATTGCAATGGAGAAAGAAAAAAGAAGAAAAGAGGTTCATGCAAAAGCTCAGTTGGCGGCTGAAGAAAAAGTGTTAGATGCCCTTGTTGGTAAAAAAGCAAGTTTAGCGACTAGAGAAAGTTTCAGAAAAAGATTACGTTCTGGAGACTTAGATAAAAATGAGATTGAAATTGAAGTAAATGATACTTCATCTGGAATGCCTAGTTTTGAAATTCCTGGAATGCCAGGAGCAAACATAGGGATGGTTAATCTCGGTGAGATACTTGGGAAGTCAGGTGGTTCCAAAGGTAAGAAAAAAAAGATGAGCGTTAAAGAATCACATGAAATTTTAATTGCTCAAGAATCAGACAAAATGATCGAGCAAGATAAAATTATTAAAGAAGCAAAAGATTCCACAGAAAATAACGGAATAGTTTTTTTAGATGAAATAGATAAAGTTTCTGCAAGAGGAGATAGAGTTGGTGGAGATGTATCTAGAGAAGGTGTTCAAAGAGATTTGCTTCCATTAATAGAGGGTACAACAGTTAATACAAAATATGGTCCAGTGAAAACCGATCATATTTTATTTATAGCATCAGGTGCATTTCAATTGGCGAAGCCCTCTGACTTACTTCCAGAATTACAGGGACGTTTACCTATAAGAGTTGAGTTAAATGCTCTAACTGAGGATGATTTTAAAAGAATACTTAAAGAGCCAGACAATAGCTTAATAAAACAATACAAGGCTTTACTAAAAACAGAGGATGTAGAGTTAGACTTTTCTGACGACGGTATAGATATGCTAGCAAAACTATCAACAGAGATAAATGCTACGGTAGAAAATATTGGTGCTAGAAGATTACACACGATTATAGAAAAAGTGTTAGATGAAGTAAGTTTTACTGCTTCAGACAAAGCGGGTCAAAAAATTAAAATTAATAAAGAGTTTGTAAGTAAAAATTTAGGTGATCTAGTGAAAAATACTGATCTATCAAAGTTTATACTTTAATCTTTTTCAATTTAATAATTAAAGCTCCCTTGCCGCCTTTTTTTTCACTAGCGGTGTTCAGACTGATTATTTTTGATGATATATCCGCATTGTTTTGAATAAATTCGGGTATGGTACCACTTAATGTACTATGATCTTTAGAGACATAAACATTATCTTCTACTTTTGAATGGTGTCCTTGACCTGTAATTAATAGAATTCTTAAAATTCCTCTACTATAACAATTCTCGATTATTTCAATAACTTTTTTATTTGCTGCCTCGATGGAATAACCGTGAAGATCAAATGTAAATTGAGATTTAATATTCTTTGATTGTGAATTTTCTTTTTCATCAATAACAATATTTGGATCCTTAAGAAAATCCTCCCAATCTTTTTTATCATCTGATGATATTTTATTTTTCTTGATCAACTATTTTTAATTTCAGCGAGGTACCAATTCGGACTTATGCTTGCTGTATCTTTTGTGAATTTCCAACGATCTATTACAGTTTTAATCTTATTTGGATCACCCTCAATAACATTATTATCTTTGTCCCTTTTGACAGAAATGATTTCACTAACAAATTTTACTGTAAAGAAAAGTGCATTTGTTGTTTTTTCAAATTTTTCAACTACAGATGATTTAATTCCTATAAAAGTTAATTCTGACTTTATGTTCTTAGAGTTTCTTTCTTCAATAGCAGTTTCGAAATTTTTTCTCATCTCTTTAGTTAAAAGATCTTTAAGACTTTTTTTATCACCTTTGGCAAAAGAATTTATAATGGTTTCATAGGCAATCTCTGCACCTTTTAAAAATTCTTTTTTTTGTTCTTTATCAAATTCAGAAGGAGACTGTTTCGTTTGAGATTTTATTTTTTCTTTAAACTCATCAAATTTTTTTTCAGAAAAACCAGTAAAAACCTTATCCTGATGGCCTGTTTTTCTTCCAAGAATATTTCTTAATCTTAGGATTATAAACCCCGCTATCATTGCTAAGAGAATTATGTCTAAATATCCAAAACTATCACTCATTTAATTGATAAATATACATTATTAATATAATTTGCAAACTGACAAATGAACACAATATTATTATTTTTAATTGGCATTCCTGCAATAGAAATATTCGTAATGATCAAAATTGGTGAGAATATTGGTGCGTTTAACACGATTTCTTTAATTTTCTTAACTGCTATTGTTGGTATTTACTTTGCCAAGATGCAAGGGCTAAATGTTTTAAGGTCAGGTATATATAACTTATATAAAAACGAAATTCCATTATTCGAAATGATGTCTGGAGCTTCTATAGCGCTAGCTGCATGTTTGCTTATATTTCCAGGCTTTGTAACTGACACAATTGGTTTTCTATTATTAATTCCCTTAACTAGAAAAATATTAGTGAAATCTTTTATTAAAAAACAAAACACACCAAAAGCTAAAGCAGATAATTATATTGAAGGTGAAGTAATAGAAAAAAATGATAAAAGAGATAAAAATGACATATAAAATCGTAACAAAGTATATAAAGGATTTATCTTTTGAAATTAAAGATGCTAAATCTTATTTTCTACTAGAAAAAAATATTAAAGATTTCACAGTTAACTTTGATATAAAAAGTAAAAAATTAAATCAAAATGTTATTGAGGTTGATACGACCTTATTTTTGTTATCAAAAAAGAATACCAATTTTTCACCTATTTCGATTTGCTATTCTTCTGTAATCAATATTGAAAAAGAAATTGCTAAGGATGAATTAGAAAAAATTATTGTTATTGAAGTACCTAAGTCTGTTTATCCTGAAGTAAGAAGTATTTTAGTTTATTTGTTTGAGAAATCTGGTTTTAAAAATGTTAATTTAGAAAAAGAATTAGATTTTGAAAAACTTTATAGGAGTAGAAAGATTTAAAAAAAATTTTTTTTAAGTTCTCTTTTTAAAAAATTATCGTGCTTGCTTGCTTCATCTCTTGATAATTCAACAATAATTTTTTCTCTATTAATATCAATTTTAGAAGGGTCAACAGAGAAATCTGATAAAGTATTACCATCTTGAAAAACTAAAGATGGTTCTTTTTCTCCACTTAAATTAATATAAACTTCTCGTAGAAGTTCACAGTCTAATAGAGCGTTATGTTTTAATCTTTTAGAGAGATCAATATTAAATCTTTTACATAAATTATCCAATGAATTAGAAGAAGAAGGGTATTTTGATCTTGCAAGTACCAAGGTATCTTCGGTTGGGTTTGAGTCAAGAGATTTTTTATTAACTTTTTTAAGTTCATTATTTAAAAAACCAATATCAAATGGAGCGTTATGGATAATTAATTTTTTTCCGTCAATAAAACTTAAAAATTCGTCAACTATGTCTTTGAATTTTTCTTTATTTGATAAAAATTCATCAGAAAAACCGTGTACCTTTTGAGCCTCTTGAGATACTTTTTTTTCAGGATTTAAAATTTTGTGAAATATTTTGTTCGTGGGAATTAGATTATTAGTTTCAATGCAAGCTATTTCAACTATTCTATCTCCATCTTTAACTGATAAACCCGTTGTTTCGGTATCTAAAAAAATTTCTTTCATTATTATAATATTATATTTTTAATATTTTTTTTTAAAAGTTTTAATGACCCATTGTTGTTGATAACATAGTCGCAAAACTTAATTTTTTTTACAGGCGGAAGTTGTCTTTTGTTCAAAAGATTAAATATTCTCTTGCTGTTTCCTTTTTTAAGATATCTTTTTAATCTTAAGTGCTTTTTTGAGTTAACAAATATAATTTTGTTATAATTTTTCATTAATTTACTCTCTATTAATAATGGAATTTCAAAAATTAGAAGTTTTTTTCTTTTATTTTTTTGAGAAAAATTTCTTATCTCCTTCCTTACAAGAGGATGAATGATTTTTTCTAAATCTTTTAAAGACCTTTTATTCGTTGAAATAATTTTTTTTATTTCATTCTTTATATTTTTTTTATTTCTAAGCTTAAACTTTTTATAAACTTTGTTTTTAAAAATATTATTCTTATAAATTTGTCTAACTGCTTTATCTGCGTTAAAAAGCGGGTATTTTCTTTTTGAAAGCATGTTTGCTACAGTTGTTTTCCCTGAAGCTATCGAACCTGTAATTCCTATTTTAATCATTTTCTAATAATTGAAGAACTTTTTTATCAATTTTCGGCTGAAGGCCAACTCGCTGATTGGGGGCTACTGTCCACAATCTAAAAGCTTCTTGGGCTTGATAAATGAACATCATTTTACCATTTTCAATTTTATGGCCACGTTTTTCGGCTTCTGAGAGAAAATTTGTTTTTTTAGGATTATAAATAACATCATAAAAAAACTTTCCTGAGCCTATTTGATTATAATTTATTGGTATTTTATCACCTCGTTTGAGACCTATACTTGTAGCATTTATTATCACATCAAAATCTTTTATCTCTCCCCATTTTACCAACTCTAATTGAGGAAATAATTTTTTTAGCTTTTCGGCTCTTTCTTTCGTTCTGTTGCTTAACATGATCACAGCGGCCCCGAGTCCCTCCAAAGCAAAAATAATTGAAGGCGTTACTCCGCCAGCCCCTAAAATTAAAATTTTTCTCCCTTTAAAATTATATTTAGTTTGCAGTAGTGCTAATTTAAATCCATGAATATCAGTGTTTGTTCCTATTATTTTATTTTTCTTTTTATAAATTGTGTTAACTGATGGGACTTTTCGTGAAACCTCATGTTCGTCTAAAAAAGGTATAACTGATTTTTTGAATGGGACAGTAACATTAATACCTTCAATTTCTCCAATTCTCATTTGTGCAATTATTCCTTTTATATCACTTTCATTAATCTGTTTTTTTTCATAAACTGCATCAATATTATTTTGTTTAAACCAATAATTATGCAATTGTGGGGATAATGAGTGCTCTATTGGATTTCCTATTACTAGGTATTTTTTCATTTTTTTGCTTTTCTGCTTAATCTGTCTATAAAAAATAATACAAATGCTGTTAACAGAGCAAATAATTCTAATGCATGTCCAGAATTACCAAGTACGTTTTGTACTAAATAAAAAATAACACAAACTGCTATCCAAATCAAAATTAGCATTATAAATTATTTAAATACTCCTTTATTTTCTTAATGGGAAGTCCCATGATTGAATCTTCATCTCCTTCGATTTTTGAAAATAAATCTCTTCCTCCAGCTTCTATTTGATAAACCCCATAGGCATATAATTTTTCATCATTCAATTTAATTAAATATGATTTAATTTGGTCTAAATTAAGTTTTTTCATAGTTAAAGAGGAAGCATCCGTATAATTCCAGATCATTGATCCATTCTTAGATATACAAACTGAACTTATTAATTGATGTTTCTTTCCATTTAGTTTTTGAAGTATTTCTAGAGCCTCTTTTCTGGATTTAGGTTTTGATATTAGCTCTCCTTCAAGGTCAATAACACTATCAGCCCCCAAAACTATTTTATCAGGATTTTTATTGCTTACTTTGTTAGCTTTTAGTTCTGCTAAATTTTTTGAAATAAGTGTAGGTGTTGCACTTTCGTTTAACATTGCAACTTTAACTTCATCCTCATCCACATTTGACGCCTCAACATCACAATCTATTTCGTTTTTCTCTAAAATTTCTTTTCTTACCCCGCTTCTTGACGCTAAAATTATCTTCATTTTTTCTTTTTTATTTCATAAATTTTTATTATTGAAGCAGCTGTTTCTTCTACAGATCTACGTGTTACATCTATAGAGGGCCAATTAAATTTTTTAAACATTTTTTTTGAACTATCAACTTCGTCTCTGATCTTTTCAACATCGGTGTATAAATTTAAATCAATGTTTTGATTGGTGTTAGCTCTAGTTTTTCTAATTTCTGATAATCTCTCAGGGTCTGCGTACATGCCAATAACGCAAAGTTTTGTGCTTTCTTTCTCGAGTAAGTTTGGTATTTTTTGGTCTAAAACAAGTGGTATGTTTAAAGTTTTATATCCTCTATTTGCCAGATATATAGAGGTGGGTGTTTTGCTGGTCCTGCTCACTCCTAGTAAAATTATATCTGCTAGAGCTACATCTTCGTTTTTCTTGCCATCGTCGTGGGACATTGTGAATTGGATTGCTTCGATTCTTTTATAATAATCATCGTCTAATACATATTGGGCGCTTGGTTTGTGTGTTGCTTTTTGATTAAGCAACTTTGAGAAACTTAGTATTAAATTTCCAAGAACGCCAAAACATGGAATGTTATTTTGTAAACTCTGGCCCCCCAAGTACTTGGCTAGATTAGTATCTACTATAGTATATAAGATTATGGAGTTAGGAGTTTTTTTACATTCTTTGAGAATTTTTTCTATTTGTTGTTGGGTTCTAATGAAAACGAATTCTTTTTTATCATAATTAAAATTGGTAAATTGCGATTGTAATGCTAAAAATATTCTATCAAGGGTTTCACCTGTCGAGTCGGAAATTAGATATATTTGATATTTGTTATTCATTAAGTCCTGTGGGTAATATTAATACAACCAGCTCTTATTAACAGCAATTTCAAAAATAAATTTTTTTAGTAACATTACTTAACAAGTTCCTAACAATTAATCTAATGTTAGCTATTTAACATCTTACAATTAACATTGTTAATAATGTGTGAAAAATCAAATATAGTGGCGTATTTTGTTCAATATATATGTAAATAAATAAAGAATTATCAATGTTTTACAAATCAACATGACCTATTACATTAAATATATTTTAAACTTATATTATTAATTATTATGAACAAACTTAAAGATTGCATAGTCAATAAAAATACCTCAAATACTCCTGTATGGTTTATGAGACAGGCGGGTAGGTACTTGCCGGAATTTCAAAAAATAAGGAAAGAAAATCCAGATTTTATTAAACTTTGTTTGAATAGTGATTTAGTCAAAGAAATTACCATCCAACCTTTGGATAGATTTGATCTTGATGCTGCGATAATATTTTCAGATATTTTAATAATACCTTATGGTTTAGGACAAAAAGTTGAGTTTAAAAAAGGCTTTGGGCCAGAACTAGGAAAATTAGATATCCAACAAATACTCAATGTGAGTGATAACGATTTTATCTCAAAAGTAGAACCTGTTTATGAAGGCATTAGCAAGGTAAAAAAAAAAATTAAAAACAAAGATCTAATCGGATTTGTAGGTGCGCCCTGGACATTACTTTTATATATGGTTAATAGAAAATCACCAAAAAAAAATTTTAATTTTAATGATATTAGCAAAGATGAATCATTAGTTAATAAATTATTAAACAAATTAGAAAATATAATTTGCTTACACATAAAAAAACAAATAGAAGCTGGGGCTAATGTAATCCAAATTTTTGACTCATGGGCGGGTTTGTTGCCGGGGAAAGAGCTGCGGAAATATTGTTTTATGCCCACATTTAAAATCGTAGAATATGTAAAGTCGTTGAAAGTACCGGTAATTTGTTTCCCCAGAGGTATAGCAAAAAAATATACCGATTTTATCGAAATAGTTAAACCAGATTGTATTAGCATAGATTACGAGCTCGATCCCAATTGGATAAAAACAAAATTTAAAAGAATACCAATACAAGGCGGACTTGATCCAAAAACTCTATTAGGGGATCGCACAAAAGTAAAAAAGGAAGTCGAAAAGTACTTAGACATATTTTCTGGCCATCCTTATGTTTTTAACTTGGGACATGGCGTGCTCCCAGAAACAAAACCAGATATTATAAAATACATAGTTGATCTTGTGAGACAAAAAAAATGAAAGAAGACCACCCAAAAGTTAATTATGGAAAAACAGGTTTGCTTTTAATTAATTTGGGCACACCTGACTCCACAAGTTGGTTGGACATAAGAAAATATTTAAAAGAGTTTTTGTCTGACAAAAGAGTAATAGAGGTTAACCCGGTTTTGTGGCAAATCATATTAAACCTTTTTATACTAAATCTACGCCCTTCGAAGACCGCAAAAGCTTATAAGGAAATTTGGATGAAAAAAGAAAATATGTCCCCACTTCGATATTATACTATCATGCAAACTAAAAAATTATCAGAAAAATTAGCAAATGAAAATTTCATAATTGATTATGCTATGAGATATGGGAGTCCAAGTATAAAAAGTAAAATGCAAGAACTTAAAAAAAAAGGATGTGAGAATATTATAATCCTTCCCCTCTACCCTCAATATGCTGCAGCGACGACAGCAACAGTTTGCGACGAAGTATATAGAACTTTAATGAAAATGAGATGGCAACCCAGCCTTCAAATAATACCGCATTATGAATCTGAACCTTTATATATTTCAGCTCTAGAAAAAAGTTTAAATAAAAAAATTACAGAAATAAATTGGTCCCCAGATATAGTTGTCGCTTCCTACCATGGCATTCCAAAGAAGTACTTTGAAAAAGGAGATCCATATCATTGTTATTGTCAAAAAACTTCAAGACTTTTGTCAGAAAAATTTACTAAATTCCCAATAAAAACAACATTCCAATCAAGATTTGGGCCACAGGAGTGGTTGCAACCTTACACTGATAAAACCCTAGAGAGTTTACCTAAAGAAGGTAAAAAAAATATATTGGTAATCTGTCCTGGATTTTCCTCAGATTGTGTAGAAACGCTAGAGGAGATATCTATTCAAGGAAAGAAAAGTTTTTTAGATAACGGCGGAAAAAATTTTGATGTTGTCCCTTGCCTAAATGATGGGGACGATCATATTAACTTATTAGACCATTTAACAAAAAAATATCTTCCTAAATGAATGTATATTTAACATTTAAAGCGTTACATCTGATCGCGATCATCTCGTGGATGGCAGGTCTACTTTATCTGCCAAGAATTTTTGTCTATCATGCTGAAACCAAAAATATAGAAGTAAGTAAAACTTTTAAAATTATGGAGAGAAGATTGTTTGTTTACATAATGAATCCAGCAATGATCTTATCTTGGCTTTTCGGTTTTATACTTATTCATTCAATTGGTTTACAATCTTTCAAAGAATTTTGGCTTGTTGCCAAGCTTATCCTGGTTATTGCTTTAACATTTTATCATTTCTTTTTGTTTAGCTGCTTAAAGAAATTCAGCATAAATGAAAACAATTACCAGCCTAAATTTTTCAGAATTATCAATGAGGTTCCTACAATTTTACTGATCGCAGTAATATTTCTTGTTGTTTTCAAGCCTATTTAGACTTGAATATTAAAATTAAATAACTATATTATACGTACTTACCTTAAAGACAATAATCTTATGAATTTACAAGAACTAAAGAAAAAAACGCCGGCAGAGCTTATATCACAGGCAGAAAAACTTGGTATTGAAAATCCTAGTACACTCAGGAAACAGGAAATCTTATTTTCTATCTTAAAAAAATTAGCAGAAAAAAATGAGCAAATAACTGGTGGCGGTGTTCTAGAAGTATTGCAAGACGGTTTTGGTTTTCTTAGAGCGATAGAGTCTAATTATTTGCCTGGACCAGATGATATTTATGTTAGTCCTAGTCAAATTAGAAGATTTGGACTAAGAACTGGAGACTCGGTTGAGGGTGAAATAAGAGCACCCAAAGATGCAGAAAGATATTTCGCATTATTAAAGGTACAACAGATTAACTTTGAAAATCCAGAAAAAGGAAGAAATAAAATAGCATTTGATAATTTAACGCCACTTTATCCTAATCAACAATTAAAAATGGAAGTGGAAAAAAATATCACTGAAAAAAAACCAGATCAAACTCCAAGACTTATTGATCTAGTAAGTCCTATCGGCAAAGGACAGAGATCTTTAATAATTTCCCCACCAAAAGCTGGTAAAACAATAATATTGCAAAATATCGCACATTCTTTAGCGGCTAATCATCCAGAATGTTATTTGATGGTTTTACTAATCGATGAAAGGCCCGAGGAAGTTACAGACATGCAGAGAACTGTAAAGGGAGAGGTTATAAGCTCAACTTTTGATGAGCCAGCCTCGAGACACGTGGCTGTTGCTGAAATGGTTATTGAAAAAGCAAAAAGATTAGTTGAACATAAGAAAGACGTTGTAATTCTCTTAGACTCAATAACAAGGTTAGGAAGAGCTTACAATGCAGTTGTTCCAAGCTCTGGAAAGGTTCTAACCGGAGGTGTAGATGCAAACGCACTCCAGCGTCCAAAGAGATTTTTTGGGGCAGCAAGAAATGTTGAACAAGGTGGTTCATTAACAATTATATCAACAGCTCTTGTTGATACAGGAAGCAGAATGGACGAAGTAATTTTTGAAGAGTTTAAAGGAACAGGAAATTCAGAATTAATTCTTGATAGAAAGGTTGCTGATAAGAGAATTTATCCAGCTGTTGATATAACAAGATCAGGAACGAGAAGAGAAGAGTTATTATTTAAAAAAGAAGATCTAACCAAAATGAATGTTCTTAGAAGAATAATAAGCCCAATGGGAACAATGGATGGAATAGAATTCTTAATTTCTAAACTTAAAAATACAAAAAATAACGCTGATTTTTTCATTTCAATGAATAAACCGAACTAGTATTAGTTGACCTTTAGAAAATTCTTGTAATATAATGTTTAAAAAGCGGGAGTAGCTCAGTGGTAGAGCGAAACGTTGCCAACGTTTAGGCCGAGGGTTCAATTCCCTTCTCCCGCTCCATTAAAGCGAAAATTAATCTTAAAATTTATTTATATTTATTTTTCTTTTTGCTATAATAAATTATGTCTGATCTAGCCGATAAAAAATGTATTCCGTGTGAAGGTGGTATTCCAAGCTTTGATAAAACGGAAATACACAAATATTTAAAAAAAGTGGACGGGTGGGATGTCAAAAATGATAAAGATGAAATTTATTATTTAATTAAGGAGTTTAAATTTAAAAATTTTTTAGAAAGCCAAAATTTCGTAAATAAAGTTGGTTCAATAGCTGAAGCTGAAGGTCATCACCCAGATATATCTTTTGGTTGGGGCTATGCTAAAATAAAAATTTTCACTCATGCAATAAAAGGTTTACACGAAAGTGATTTCGTGCTTGCAGCCAAAGTCGATAGAATATCTTAGTGATTAAAATGTCTAGTACCTGTAAAGACCATTTTTACTTTTGCTTTATTTGCTAAAGCTATTGATTTTTTATCACGTATTGATCCACCTGGTTGAATTATTAATTTTACCCCGGCTTTAATCAATTTTTTTATCCCATCAGGAAAGGGAAAAAAGGCATCAGAAGCTGCAATTGAATTTTTTAACTTCTTCCTCTGAAATTTCTTTGCTTTTTCTACTGCTATTTTACAACTATCCACACGGCTTGGTTGTCCAGCTCCGATACCAATAGTTGAAAATTTGTTAGAAATCACAATTGAATTTGATTTTACAAACTTACAAACATTCATTGAAAATTCTGCAAATTTTAATTCTTTTTTGGTTGGTTTCAAAGCAGTTACATATTTAATCTTTTTAAAATCAAATATTTTATTATTTTTATCTTGAACTAAAAAGGAATTACCAAAGCTCTTGATTTGTAAGTTCGATTTTTCTTTAAATTTTGAGATATCAATCAGAATTAAATTTTTCTTTGAAAGAAGAATTTTCAATGCCTTTTTATCAAACTTCTTAGCTAAAATTACTTCAAAAAAAGTTTTTGAAATTTCTTTTGCAATCTTTTTATTTACAGGAAAATTACATGCAACTATACCACCAAATGCACTAATTGGATCACAAGATAAAGACTCTTGGTAAGATCTTAATGGAGATTTATTTATCGATACCCCTGACGGATTTGCGTGTTTGACAATTACTGTTCCAGTATTTTTTAAAGATGACAAAATATCTAAACTTGCAAAAATATCATTGTAGTTATTATAGCTTAAGCTCTTACCAGCTATTTGTTTTAAACCAATCCCTTCGGTGCTAGTATCATTTACATATATGGTACTTCTTTGATGTGGGTTTTCACCATATCTAAGTTGAGCTAATTTTTTTCCTGGTATTGTCTTCTTTTCTGGAAAATTAATACCTAATTCCCTATTAAACCAATTCGATACCATAGAGTCATAATAAGCAGTTAGATTAAATGCTTTACTGGCCATATTTTTTCTAAACTCTAAATTGGTAGATCCTTTATTTTTTTTTAATTGATTGATTAGAGATTTATAATCGTATTCATCTGTAATTACAGATACGTCTCTAAAATTTTTTGCAGCAGCTCTTACCATTGCTGGCCCACCAATATCTATATTTTCAATAATACTATTTGAATTTTTATTGCTCAAAACGGTTTTTTGAAAAGGATAAAAATTTACTACAAGTAGATCAATGTTTTTAAATTTATTTTTTTTCATTTGGATTTGATGTTTTTTGTTTGATCTATTATTTAAAATTCCAGCATGAATTTTCGGATGAAGTGTTTTTACTCTACCATCTAACATTTCATTGAATTTTGTATATTTTGAAACTTCTGTACAACTAAAACCAAGTTTCTTTATTTCTTTAAAAGTACCACCTGAGCTAATTAAATTTACGTTATATTTTTTTAAAACAGATAATACCTTTTCAAGGTTAGATTTATCAGAAACAGATATCAGTGCGTTTGTAATTTTTTTTAACATAAACTAATTAGATCGTTTTAACTCCCATTTAATATCAGCATCTTCATTTTTTGTATTCCCATATATTACAATGCATTGATTATTTAATACTTTATTACTACCTAAAAATAATCCTTTTTCAATTTGTAAATCTTGATCATTAGACAAAAAAATCCATGATTTGTTTTTACTAATTTGTAAAAGTATACTTTTGCCGCTAACAGTCTGTACTGCATTTATGCCAGGGTAAATATGGAATCTAATACTATAATTAGATCCATTTGAAATATTTTTTTTCTTTATTAAGGTATCCGTTCCAATTATATCACCATTTTTTTTAAAAAATTTAATTAACCTTTTATGCAAATAACCAAATTTATCTAAATATGCATTATGTGTTGCTGTAATACGAATATCTGTCTTACTTTCAGTTCTGTCTGTGTCGAATACTTTGAAACTACTGCTAATTGTTGGTCCGTAAGTTTTATTTATAAAATCGCTTTTTTGAAATTTAACTACAGATGTGTCATTCATACAAAGAGTAGATTGAGCAGAAGTAAATTTACTTATTAGCTGAGTTTTTTTTGATATCTTTCTTCCGTAGCCACAATTAGTAATAATTTTGTTACTTTCATTCAAATATTCGAAAGACAAAGGTCCCGACTGATAATCTCTCGAAAACTGCTGTATTGGTGGTTCTCCAGAGTCAAAATATAAAATATTTTTTTTATTTTTTATGACTTGTATTTTACCAACTAATTCTAATTTTTTATCGAATCTGTAATTTAATTTTTCAAGATATTGAAAAAATTCATCTAAATTCTTTTCTGTTACTCCATTAAACAAAGGCAACTTATTACTTTCATTCCTCAATGAATTCAAACAGATTAAATTTTTTTCAATTATTTCATTAAGATAGTCAGGAACTATTTCTTGTGCATTTTTTATCCACTCTTTTATTAATACGAAATATTGAAGAAAAAGTATCAGGTTTTCAGAATTTCTATTTTTGGGGAAACCGTTTTTATCAAAAGAATTATTTATAATTTTTTTTAGCTCTTTTAGTCCAAAATTATAATTACTAAAATATTCTTTGAAAACTAAACCAGATAATACTATTGCAGCTAAGCAAGAAATTTTTGTTGTTTCATAAGAAATAATTCTTAAATTTTTCTTTAAAAAATTTATTTGCTTTATTAATGAAGAAAAAAATATTTTTTGGAATTTATCGTCTTGTTTACTTAAAATTATATCAGCATTTGACACCCATGCTATAGTCCTTTTACTAAGAACATTTTCATTCCATATATCTTTTTGATAATTTCCATATTTTTTTATCCAATCACTAACTATTTTTTTTATTGTTTCTTTTTCATTCTTTCTATCGATAAGGTTAAGCCACAAAAAGCTATGCAAATTTTTCTTTTCGTTATTATTTTTAGTTTCCTTCCAAAAATAATTTGCTTCAAATTTAGAAATTTTTAGAAGTAAATCTTTGTGATTAAGCAAAGGAGATAATAAATAGGGGTTAGGATAAAAAAAAAGCTTAGAAGGATTTTCTGATATTAAAAATTTATTGTATAGTTGTGTTGAAAAAAATATTTCTCTTATGGATTTTACAATTATTTTCTTTATTGATAAAAAGTAAAAATAAACACTTTTAAGATCCAACATTTATTAATTTGAACGTAGTATGCCAATATTTTTTTTTAAATCCCCTTTATTTTCTTTAAAAATAGTTGAACCAGAAACCAAAACATTTGCTCCAGCTTCTTTAGCTAATCTACAATTTTCAAAATTTATCCCGCCATCGATCTCTATATCTATATTTAATTTTTTTTCAGAGACTATTTTTGCAATATTTTTAAGTTTGTCCAAAACTTTTGGCATAAATTTTTGTCCTCCAAAACCTGGCTCAACACTCATTATTAGTATTAAATCAATTTTACTCAGATGGTCTTTAATTAAATCAATACTAGATTCGGGCTTAAGAGAAATTCCAACTTTTTTTTTAAGTTTCTTTATTAAATTTATTGTTTTTGAAGTATCTTCTGTTGCCTCAGGGTGAAAAGTTATTATATCTGCTCCTGCTTTAGAGTATGCTTCGATATATTGATCAACTGGCGATATCATCAAATGAACATCAAACACTTTTTTGGTGAATGGTCTAAGTTTTTTTATAACCTCAGGTCCTATCGTTAGGTTTGGAACAAAGTGGCCATCCATAACATCCACATGAATATAATCTGCTCCAGCTTTATCCAAAGATGTAATTTCCTCACCTAATTTACTAAAATCTGCAGATAATATAGAGGGTGAAATTTTAATAGAACTTGTCATTATTATTTATTTATAGTTTTAAATTATTTTATGTCAAAAAATATTTTATCTTTTTAGAGTCTACTACCAATATCCTCAGTTTGAGAAACAATAGTTTTTTCAGGCGACGTTGACATCTCCATTTTAATAGCTAGAAACCAAACTAAAACAACTCCTAATAACCAAAAAATGATTTGCCAAACCCAAATCGAAGGCATGCCAAAGGACCAACTTTCAACATTATTTGGACTTCCAAACATTTCATTGCCTATAATTGTGCCCGGTCCTAAGGCAAAAAATACCCAAGCAATAGTTACAATCCAGGCGCTTGGTTTAAGACTTCTGCGACTTATAGAGAAATTTCTGTGATCATTAAAAAAGGAGTGAAATTTAGCTTTATGATTAGTCTCTTTTATTTCTTGTGTAATGAATGATATTATCGTTGCTGATGTAAAGTTAAATAAAACGCCCCAAAAAGCAGAATGCAATGTTAGCGGCCACTTTTCCCATTTAATAATATCTGCAAACATTAATTGACCAATATGTTCAGTAAAAAATACAGTTATTATTCCAACAACAATTCCAAGTGCAACACCATTTTTTGTTAGAAAAGGCAAATAACATATAGCAATTAATGGTACAAACATTTGGCACGCTATACCTAAGGCAAAACTACCAAGACTAATAATCGAATTTGATGCCTGAATTGACAATATTAAAGATAAAATAAATATTATCATTAATACAATTCTATAAGTAAAAATCTGTTCATTATTATTCATATTCTGAATAAAAAACCTCTTTAAGATATCTCTAGTTATCAGGGCACTTGAGCTTATGTAAATGATGCTTGCGGATTGTAATGAGGCGATACCACAAATTAATAATAATCCAAAAAAGAGTGGAGAGTAATCGCCTATGACATTTATTAAATGTGGTACAAGTCCTTCAATATTATTTGGTAATATATTATTTGGAAGAATATTTGAAATATTGTTACCGCTTTGATTAATTGTATCATTCGATCCCAGAAAAATTGATCCAATTCCGACTGCAATAGTAAAAAATATTAACAAGAAACCAATTAAAAAAGACGAAAACCAAACTTGTTGCGTACCAAACGATCCTGGCTCTCTATTTGAGAAGGCCAACATAGAAAAGCTTGGAGACATAACAATACCTGTGATAGCAAAAGCAAAACTTAATATCATAGAACTAGTCCATATGCCTCCATATGAAAAACTATTATCAACTATCTCTACAATTTTTATAGTCCCTGGAACAGCAAGATATGCATTGTAACTCTCTTTTATATTAAATAAATTTTGTTTAATATTTGAAATTCTTGCTAAGCTTTCGTTTAGCAAATTCCAGCCTCCTACTAAATCATAAGTAACAAAGCCTAAGGCAATTATTCCAAAAATAGTTAAAAGAAAATTAAGTGTATCTACATAAATAATTGATCTTATTCCACTTAAGCTTAAATATACTAATATAATAGATCCAAGTAATAATGATGCAGACCCTGATCCTATATAGTCATCTGACAAAATACTAAGTATTACTCCCCCAAGAGAAAGTTGCATTGCTATAAATGGAATTGCAAATCCAATTCCTACTACTACAATTAAAATTCTTAATATGTCACTTTTAAAATAAGCAGCAACCATTTCGGCTGGCGTTACATAGCCAAATTTTTTAGATAACATCCATTGTTTCTTTAAAAAAAGTATACCAATAAGGGAAACACTTATTACGCAAAGAGATGTAGTAGAAAAAGGGAAACCATTTAGTAAAATTAAACTTGGATGAACAAAAAATAACCAACATGAAAATATTGTACCAGTAGCAGTAACCACATAAACCCATGAAGGCAAATGTCTTCCATAAATAAAAAATTCTGCTGGAGATACTGTTTTTGTGTAATTTTTAAATCCACAAAACAAAGAATAAATCCAAAAAAGAGATAAGAAAATTATTAGTGAATAAATTTTTCCAGCCATTTGTGTCTAACCAATTTTGATTTTAAATGTAGTTTTTAGTCAATTTCCTTAAAATTATCTATTAAATAAACGATAGATTTCTCTAGCAATATCACTTTCTAATGGAAAGGATAACATTCCCATGACATCATAACCCAAAATGTAAGGCATTGCATAGAATCTGAACATGTAAAAAAACCATGCAACGTATAATGGAACAAAAAGTGGTATTATAAAACTAGGTGTTATGAATTTAAATAAATTTACTATTGGGTTTGTTAATTTAACGAAGGCTTTCATAAAAAAGAAATTAGAGTCTTCTCTTTGAAAGATATTCATTGCGGATCTACCTATCAAAGTCCACATTATAATACCTAAGACATAATCTAAAATTAATATCCAAATTGGCATTACTAAAAATAGCATGGGAAATTGAATGCTAAAAGCAAAAAAAAAGGGGCGAATAAATCGCCCCTTTTATAATAAAACAATTTTATTTAGTGTTGTTTTCCAAGAATAGCTCTTCCGCTAGGTACCCTAACGTCGTCAACCATCTTCTGAACGGCAGCACTAGGTTCTTTAGTCATTAAGCTTACTACAACCATTGCAACTAAGCTTACTGATGCTCCTATGATACCAAATCTTAAGTGGTCAATTCCAAGCCATGGAGTGTTAGCCATAAACTTAGGTCCAACATAAATTAGATATGCTGTACCAGAGATTAGACCTCCAAGTATTCCTGCAACCGCACCTTCTTTAGTAGCTCTTTTCCACCATACACCAAGTACAAGTGGGAAGAATAAGCCTGACATCGCAAAGTCGAATGCCCAAGCTACTGCTCCCAGAATGCTTGTTAATCTCATTGAAGAGATATAAGCAGCGGCAGCACCAATTACTACTAGAAGTACACGCGCAACAATTAGCCGTTTTCTAACGTCAGCTTTTGGATCGATTATTTTGTAGTAGATATCATGTGATAAACAGTTTGATATCGCTAAAACTAATCCATCGGCAGTTGACATGGCAGCAGCCATACCACCTGCAGCAACTAATCCAGAAATAACGTAAGGTAAACCAGCAACTTCAGGAGTCGCTAATACTACTACGTCACCTCTCATAAACCATTCGTTCAACTGTAATATTCCATCACCGTTGAAGTCAGCAATAAATACTTGTTTTACTGCAGACCAGTTTTGAACCCATGGTATACTTTGAACCTCTGAGATCGATTTACCAATGATCGCAGTAGGCAAGTTTGGATCCATTAACTGAAGTTTAGATAGTGTTGCTAGCATAGGCGCTGAGAAATATAGCAAGAAAATAAAGAATAGTGACCAAGCCACTGATTTTCTCGCTGATTTAACAGAAGGAGTCGTAAAGTATCTCATTAAAATATGAGGTAACGATGCAGTTCCTACCATCATACAGATCGCAAGCGATAAGTATTTCCATACAGCCATTCCGCCCGCAGGTACAGCAGAGTGAGGATTAGAAATATATTTTAATCCACCTGGTACACCAGCAGCTTTAATGTCTGCAGCGCTATTTTTTACTAGACCAGCTGAAGCTTCAAGCTCCGCTAAACGTTGTACTTCATCACCAAGCATAAAGTGTGGGAATGGATTACCCAATTTACTTCCCATCCAGAATACTGGTATTAAGTATGCTGTTATAAGTACGATGTACTGAGCTACCTGTGTCCAAGTAACAGCTCTCATACCACCTAACATTGAGCACATTAAAATACTAACTAGACCAACCCAAACTCCAAGTTCAAATGGAATTTGTAAAGCTCTTGAAGCAATTGTTCCAGTAGCATTAATTTGTGCTGTCACGTAAGTGAATGAAGCTAATACTAAAACTAAAGTTGCGCAAAATCTTGGAAGATTTCCGCCGTATCTAGTTCCAATAAAGTCCGGTACAGTATAACAACCAAATTTTCTTAAATATGGTGCTAGAAGAGTCGATACTAATACGTATCCACCAGTCCATCCAACTAAGAATGCCATGTAAGTATAGCCACCAAAGTAAATACCACCAGCCATTGCAACGAACGATGCACCTGACATCCAGTCAGCTGCTGTCGCCATTCCATTAAATACTGTTGGTACTTGTCTTCCCGCTACGTAGTAAGCGTCAACTTGAATAGTTCTAGATAAGTAACCGATCAATGCGTATATAAGCACTGTAAAGGCTACAAACATAATTCCTATGCTTGCTGCGCTGACACCAGCTGATTCTAGTACTGCCATCAATAAGATGAATACTAAGAAACCACCAGTGTACAAACCGTAGATCTTGGGAAGGTTTTGTATAAAACCACCTTTAAACATTAGTCATCCTCCCTTTCACCACCATATCCGTGTTCGTCATCGATCTTCTCCTGTTTGTTAGCAAACCAAAAGATTAAAATTACGAAAGCAGCAAGAGATCCTTGTGCCGACATATAATAAGCTAATGGATAACCAAGAAACGATCCTTGATTTACCGATTCGCCGAACATAAATATTACTATTGAGAAGAAGAACCAAATAGCCAATGTAACCATCATATGGTTTTTGGTCTTCATCCAATGTGAGTCTTTGTTTGACATGTCTTTCCTCCCTTTTATTGTTAAGAGTTTTTCGGAAGCATACCCAAATAAGCACTAATTAAAAGCCAAAAAAAGCGGTTGAGGCCGAATTAGATACCCTTTAAATAAGCAAAATAGTTTGATAGTTTTATAAATACAACGTGAAATTGAATCTTAAAGATATAGAAAAGTACCTGTTTCCCATCAAAAGGATATTCGCAAAATACCGAAAAATTAAGACTGTGGAGCAAGTAAAAATTTTCATTCAAGAGCAATCCGCTCAAGTAAGTCAAATGACATTATACGGTTATTTAAAAACAAGGATGGGTGCAAAGCATGTAATAATGTTTGAGAATAAGGATTTTTTAAATTCAATAAACATAGCTAAGTGGCAAATTTACGGTGCTTCATTGGTAGATTGCACTTTTTTTTGCTTTTCTTTTCTATACAAAGAAAAAAATTTTTTAAAAACAGAACAGGCTAAAAAAATTTTCTTTGAAATACTAGATGCAGAAAAAGGTAATGGTATGAATATAGATGCTTATGATAGTGCTATCAATGAATTCAATTCACGATTTTCAAAAATAAATTGGGAAACACATTATTCATCAAGTCCTTTTGAGTATAGCAGTAATGCCTTATATAATTGGGCGCCAATTGCTGATGAATTAAAAAAATTAGATAAACAAATTGTGCTCAACTCCATGATCTTAAAATGGAATAATATACAAAAAGATTTCAAAAATTTAGTGGATAATTTTCAAACCAAATAAAAATTATTTTTCTTTTCTATTTTCGATTAAAGAGTCCACTACCGTTGGATCTGCTAAAGTTGTTGTGTCTCCAAGATCGTGATGTTCATTAGCTGCTATTTTTCTTAAAATACGTCTCATAATTTTTCCAGATCTCGTTTTTGGTAAACCAGGTGCAAATTGAATATAATCTGGCGTTGCAATTGGACCTATTTGTTTTC
The DNA here is from genome assembly GCA_902582475.1 of uncultured Pelagibacteraceae bacterium. Taxonomy (GTDB): domain Bacteria; phylum Pseudomonadota; class Alphaproteobacteria; order Pelagibacterales; family Pelagibacteraceae; genus Anoxypelagibacter. The sequence goes on from CACHSH010000003.1 coordinate 70,445, forward strand.
TCACCCAAAGTTTTAATTCTCTATCTAAATCTCCACTAGGATTTTCTCCAGCATTTAAAGTAATATAACAATAGAGACCATTACCTTTTATTTCATGAGGAAAGCCAACTACAGCAGCCTCTGCAACTTTACTATGTGCTACGAAAGCACTTTCTATTTCTGCAGTTCCTAAATTATGACCAGAAACAATTATAACATCATCTACTCTACCAGTAATCCAATAGTAACCATCTTTGTCTCTTCTACATCCATCACCAGTAAAATATTTTCCGTTAAATTGGGAAAAATAAGTATCAATAAATCTTTGATGATCACCATAAACAGTCCTCATCTGTCCTGGCCACGATTGGGTCATACAAAGCCTTCCTTTGCATGCACCTTTTAAAACTTTTCCCGACTCGTCCACTATAGCTGGTTTGATTCCATAAAAGGGCTTTGTAGCCGACCCAGGTTTTAAATTAATAGCTCCAGGCTGAGGAGATATTAATATACCTCCCGTTTCTGTTTGCCACCAGGTATCAACAATTGGACATTTTTTTTCACCAACAGTTTTGTAGTACCACATCCATGCTTCTGGGTTTATTGGTTCACCAACAGTTCCCAAAAGTTTAAGAGATTTTCTGCTAGTTTTTTTAACAGGAGCATCCCCTTCTCTCATAAGAGCACGAATCGCTGTTGGGGCAGTATAAAAAATATTTACTTTATATTTATCAACTATTTGCCACCATCTAGAGCTGTCAGGATAATTTGGTATTCCTTCAAACATTATTGTAGTTGCACCATTTGCTAGGGGTCCATAAATTATATAGCTATGCCCCGTCACCCATCCAATGTCAGCAGTACACCAATATATATCTTTATTTTTATAATCAAAAATATATTGATGTGTCATTGAGGCATAAACCATATATCCACCTGTTGTATGCAAAACACCTTTAGGTTTTCCAGTTGATCCTGAAGTGTAAAGAATAAAAAGTGGATCTTCTGCATTCATTTCTTCTGGAGCGCATTTGTCTGGGACATCTTTAATTATATCTTCATAAGAAATATCTCTTTCATCATTCCAATTTACTGAATTTCCAGTTCTTTTAACAACAACACATTTTTTTACATTTGGACATTGCATCATTGCTTCGTCAGCTATTTTCTTTAAAGGTATTATTTTTCCACCTCTCACACCTTCATCAGCTGTAATTACATAATCTGACTCACAATCATTTATTCTCGTAGCTATAGAGTCTGGAGAAAAACCACCAAAAATTATTGAGTGTACAGCGCCTATTCTCGCACAGGCTAACATTGTATAAGCAAGCTCGGGAATCATCGTTAGATAAATAGTTACTCTGTCCCCTTTTTGAATACCGATACTTTTTAAACCATTTGCTGCTTTACAAACATTTTTATGTAATTCTTTATAAGTGATTTTCTTAGAGTCGCTTGGATCATCCCCGACCCAAATAATTGCAGTTTTGTTTCCTCTTTTTTGTAGGTGTCTATCTATACAATTTGAAGAAGCGTTTAATGTTCCATCATAATACCACTTTATACTTACTTCCTCTTTACTATATTTTACATCTTTTATTTTAGAATATGGCTTAATCCAGGATATTCTCTTCCCTTCCTTGGCCCAAAAATTCTCATTATCTTTAATAGATAGTTTATATTTATTCGTATACTGCTTTTGGTCTACGTAAGCTTGTTTTTCCCATTTCTGCGGTACTTTAAAAACCAAGTTTCCATCAGCATCTTTGATTTGTTTAGAATTATTTTTTCTAGAAGAACCTCTTTTCTTTTTGCTTTTAAGAGTCCTCTTCTTTTTTCTTCTATTTTTTTTCTTTTTATTTAATTTTGATTTTCTTTTTTTCTTTTTGGTTCTTTTAGCCATACTCCCTCATAAATATAAAACTCAAATTATTTTACCCATCTTATAAATAATTTTCCAGCTTTTATAATCTATAGGCATTACGGATAATCTGCTTTGCTTAATAAGTGGTAAATGAGAAATAGCCTTAGTTTTTTTAATTTTTTCAAGAGATATCGGTATCTCAAATTTCTCAACAAACCTGACTTGAACAGCTACAAATCTTTTTTTTTTATCTGTTTTATCCAAAAAAGCCTCTTTTATTACTTCAACCGTCCCGACTATTTCTTTTCCAATATTTGAATGATAAAAAAAACACAGGTCTCCACGCTTCATTAATTTTAAGTTATTTGATGCCTGATAGTTTCTAACACCGTCCCATGCAATTCCTTTTCCACCTATTTTTTTTTGCTGTTCTAAAGACCAAACATTGGGCTCAGATTTTAATAACCAGTACTGCATTAAAGTTTTAACCCAGAGCCTTTTAAAAATGGAGCCTTTAAATCTAAAGGCCAACGTGGTTTAACAGCTTCATTTTTTGTATTAAATAATTTTTTTTTAAATCTTTGAATTCCAGCCCACGCAATCATTGCCGCATTATCTCCACAAAATTCTTTAGATGGAAAAATAGGTTTAAAATTCATCTTTAAACAAATATTTTTTAAACTTTTTCTTATAGTTTCATTTGAAGCAACACCACCCGCAACTACAAAATAATTAATAGAATTATTTGAAGACTCGCTTAAGAATTCTTTCATTGCAATCTCAGATTTTTTACTTAAAATTTTATTTATAGCTTCTTGGAAGGAGGCAGCTAAATCATATCTATCTTGTTCTGTCATAAGATTTTTTGATTTCCTTAACACATCAGTTTTGAGACCAGCTAATGACAAATTGCAGCCAGATCTATTTATTATTGGTAGCGGTAAGGTATATTTATTATTGTCACCTAATTTGGAAAACTTTTCAACACAAGGTCCACCGGGATAACCAAGATTTAAAATCTTCGCAGTCTTATCAAAAGCTTCCCCTACAGCATCATCAATTGTTGTTCCAATTCTTTTGTAATTATCTAAATCTTTAATAATTAAGAATTGAGAATGTCCTCCCGAAACCAATAATAATAAATATGGATAAGAAATTTTATTTTCTATACTTGGACTTAAAGCATGCCCTTCCAAATGGTTTATTGGTAGAAATGTTTTGTTTTCAAAAGCAGCAATACTTTTTCCAATATTATATCCAATGTTCAAACACACAACCAAACCTGGTCCAGCTGTTGCTGCTATACCGTCAATATCACTAATCTTTTTTTTACTCTTATCCAAAGCCTCTTGGATAACAAGTTCTATATTTTCTAAATGGGATCTTGCTGCAATTTCGGGAACTACACCACCAAACTTTTCATGCTCTTTAATTTGGCTAGAGATTACATTTGATAAAACTTTTGCTGTTCCATCATCGTTTTCTTGAACTACTGATGATGCAGTTTCGTCACAGCTAGTTTCAATTCCTAAAAAAGTAAGTTTTTTTTCCATTAAATTATATATTATAAAATATACATCTATTTAGATAAATGCTTAATAAAATAATCATAGGCTCAAGAGGTAGTAAGCTTTCGATGGCCTATGCCAATAGAGTTAAAAGCCTACTATTAAAAAACAGCAAAAATTTATTAAAAACCATTGAAATTAAAGCTGTAAAAACATCAGGAGACATTTTTCAAAATAAAAAAATCTCTGAAATAGGAGGAAAAAATTTATTTTGCAAAGAGATTGAGGAAAAACTAATAAAAAAACAAATTGATATAGCAGTTCATTCTTTAAAAGATATGGACTCAGTTGAAACAGAAGGGTTAATGATTCGAGCGTTCATAAAAAGAAACGACCCAAGAGAGTCGTTTGTTTCTAAAAAATTTAAAAAATTATCAGAGTTAAGTAATGGTAAAATTGGATCAAGTTCAAGAAGAAGGGAACTACAATTAAAAAAATTAAATAAAAATATCAAAGTAGAAAATATTAGGGGAAATGTGGATACAAGAATTAAAAAAATAGAAACCGGAGAGTTTGATGGGGCTATCTTGGCCTTGGCTGGTTTAAAGACCCTAAAACTAGAACACCATGTTAAAGAAATATTTTCTATTAAAGATTTTATCCCAACAGCCGGACAAGGAATAATTGCAGTTCAATGTAGAGAAAAAGATAAAAAAATAATAGAAATTTTAAAAAAAATTAACCATAGAGAAACTGAAATTTGTGCTTTAGCAGAAAGAAGTTTTTTAAAAACTTTGGGAGGTGATTGTGATACTGCTGTAGGATGTTCGGTGATTTTAAATAAAAATTATATTGAACTTAAAGCTCAACTTTTTTCAGATGATGGTAAACTATCTTTCAATATTGAAAAATCAGGAAAATCAAGCCAACCAGAATTATTAGGAAAATTGGCAGGTGAAGAAATATTAAAAAAATCTGGAAATAATTTTATAAAAAAAAGATGAATATAATTTTTACAAGACCACTTATTGAGGCAGAAGATCTTATGGTGAATTTTTTTTCTTCAAATGATAAAGTGATACATTTGCCAACTTTAAGTATTAACTCAACAAACATGCAACCGGTAGATACCAGTAAATATGATGCATTCATATTTACTAGTTCGAATGCTGTAAGATTTTTAAAAATAAAAAATAACAATAAAAATATAAAATGTTTTTGTGTAGGCAATGTTACCGAGAGATCTTTAAGATTGAAAGGTTTTAATAATACAATATCTGCAACTGGCACTGTTAACGCACTCAAAAACCTCATTTTAAATTCTGAAAAAAAAATTAAAAAATTAGCTTATTTTTGTGGTGATGTAATTTCGTATGAACTAGATAAAGAATTAATCAAGGAGGGATTTATAGTTAATAAAATTATAAATTATAACTCCAAAAAAATAACAGATATAAGTAAGGAAAGTTTAGAGTTAATCAAAAAATATCCACCCGATATTACTCTAATATATTCCAAAAGAAGTGCTGAGTGTTTTGATGAAATAGTAAGAAAATACATGCTTGCTGAACTAATGACACATTGTAGAGTTATGTGTATAAGTAAAAAAATTGAAGAATTTTTGAAATCAAAAGGTTGGATTAAAACTGAAATTTTCAATCCTGGAGATGAGTTAATTAGAATAGATCAAATTAAAAATGAATAGAACTGAGCAATTTATAAATTTATTTGTTGATGTTTGGAAAAATGGCATATCAGGAGTAAACATTTCTGAGATTATAATTGCTTTATCTATTTTCTTTTTTTTCCTTTTATTAAGAGGATTGTTTGCAAAATTCATAATAAAACGTTTAGAAAAATACGTTTCAAAAACAACAAATCGTTTTGACAATACCTTAGTAGAGTCCTTGAAAGGACCGACTAAATTTTTTCCAATTGTGATAGGTTTTTTTATTGCTACAAGTTATGTATCTTTTGGAGACAATACTGAGAATTTTATAGATAATGCAAATAGAACATTAATAACCATTTTAATATTTTGGTCTTTGCATCAAATAATTGGACCTATTTCTATTTTAATTAAAACAGTAGAAGATCTTTTGTCTAAGGATTTACTTAATTGGATAATTAAAGCTTTTAAAATTTTAATTTTAATTTTAGGTGCAGCAGCAGTTTTGGAACTTTGGGGAATAAAGATAGGACCAATAATCGCTGGACTGGGTTTATTTGGTGTTGCTGTTGCTTTAGGCGCTCAAGATTTATTTAAAAATTTAATATCAGGAATTTTAGTTTTGGTTGAAAAAAGATTTAAAGTTGGTGACTGGATTATTGTTGAGGAAATTATAGAAGGAGTTGTTGAACGAATAGGATTTAGATCAACTGTTGTAAGAAAATTTGATAAGTCGGTTGCAGTTATTCCAAATTTTCAATTTGCTGAGAATGCTGTTATTAACGTTAGTGAGACAACAAACTGGAGGATTAGTTGGATTATTACACTTCAATACGACACTACAGTTGATCAATTAAAAAAAATTAGAGACGAAATAGACAAATACATTTCTTCATCAAAAGATTATAAAATTAGTGATAACACAATGCATGCAGTGAGAATTGATAAATTTTCAGATAGTTCAATTGATATGTACGTTAGATGCTTTACAAAAACAGACAAATGGTCTGAGTGGTTAAAAGTTAAAGAAAGATTGGCAATTGCTATCAAAGAAATTGTGGAAAAAAACAACGCCTCATTTGCTTTTCCAAGCCAATCTATTTACGTAGAAAAAAAATAATGAAATCTGTTTTTATTTTAGTTGATAGTGTTGTCAGTATTTATATTTGGGTTTTAATTATTAATGCTCTCTTAAGTTGGCTCATAGCTTTTAATATTTTAAACACTTCAAATAGATTTGTTTATTCACTATTAGATATTAGTTACAAAATGACAGACCCACTTTTGAGACCAATAAGAAATTTTTTACCAAATTTAGGAGGAATAGATATTTCTCCAGTAATTCTTATTTTATTATTAATGTTTGCTAGAAATTTAGTTTTTGAATTTTTTGCTCCGGCGATGTTTTAAATATGATTATTGATGGTTCTAAAATTGCAAGTGATTTAAGAGCAAAGCTCCAAAAAAATATTATTGAACTTAGATCCAAATACAACTCTGTACCAGGATTGTCTGTAATTTTAATCGGTGATAATCCAGCTAGTAAAATTTATGTTAAAAATAAAGAAAAATTTGCTAAAGAAGTAGGAATATTTTCAGAGGTAATTAGGTACCCAGAAAAAATTGATGAAAAAACAGTATTAGAAAAAATTAAAGAACTGAATAATGACAAAAAGATCTCAGGTATACTAGTTCAGTTGCCTTTACCAAATCACATTAATAAAAGAAGGGTTATTGAAAGCATACTTCCAGAAAAAGACGTTGATGGTTTTCATCCAGTAAATGTTGGTAACTTATCTTCTGGGTATGAGAGTAGTATTCCTTGCACACCGCTAGGATGTTATTTATTGCTAAAAACTGTTGAAAAAGATTTGAGCGGAAAACACGCAATAATCATCGGAAGATCAAATTTAAATGGAAAACCAATGACACAACTACTACTTAAAGAGAATTGTACCGTTACCATTACTCACTCAAAAACAAAAGATTTAAAAAAAGAATGTAATAGAGCCGACATTATAATAGCTGCAGTGGGAAAACCAAATTTAGTTAAAAAAGATTGGATAAAAAAAGGTGCTATCGTAATAGATGTTGGTATTAATAAAACAGGATCGGGAATAGTAGGAGATGTTGATTTCAAAGAGGTTTCTCAGGTAGCAAAGGCTATAACCCCGGTTCCCGGGGGAGTTGGTCCAATGACAATTGCATGTTTACTTCAAAATACATTAGCGTGCTTCAAAAGAACTAATTCTTAAAAAAAATAAATAACATATTCTAATTGTATGAAATTATTTTTAATTTTAGGAAATCAACTATTTAATCCGAAATTTTTAAACAATTATAGAGATCATTTATTTTATATGGCCGAAGATTATGGACTTTGTACAT